>DASSIZ010000116.1 GCA_035691485.1 Terriglobales bacterium | reverse complement strand
CATCGAAGCTGCAGTTCCATGTGGGCATTGGCCGTAGAATATTTCGTCCGAGACAGAACGGTGTAGTCCAGTTACATCTAACACGCTAGTTGAGCTTCGCGCTCTACTGCTGGAGGAGATCTATGAGTTCCCTTCGAAACTACTCCGTTTCTTTACTTGCGTTTGCTGTTCTGCTGTTGCAGCCGGTAATCGTAGCAGCGCAGACTCAGCCACTCACTATCACCAACGGTCCTGTCATCGAGGACGTAGAAACCAATAGCGCAGAGATTGCTTGGACAACGAGCACCGGTGGCAGCACCGTCCTGCGCTATGGCACGGATCCAAACAACCTGGACCAGACCGCCCAGGAACCGTACGCTCGAGGGGAAGGCAGTCAACATGTTACCCATCGCGTGAAGATCAAGAACCTGCAGCCGAATACCAAGTACTACTTCATGGTCGATTCCGCCCAGGGACAAGGCACCGGCACCGAAGCCAAGAGCTCGGTACAGTCCTTCGCCACCAAGGGCGGGACCTCAGACCAGGGTGGCTCGGCAGCGCTGCAGATCACCGATGGCCCGCGGGTGGAATACGTCGGCACCGATAAGGCGGAAATCGCCTGGACCACCAGCACTGGCGGCAGTTCGCTGGTGCGCTACAGCACCGACCCGAACAACCTGAGCCAGACGGCGCAGGCTCCCTACGATCGCTCCGCGGGCAATGGCCAGCACGTGACCCACCGTGTGACCATCAACAACCTGCAGCCGAACACGACCTACTATTTCGCAGTCGATTCCGGCCAGGGCGAAGGCACGGGCACGGAAGTCAAGAGCCAGGTCGCGCAGTTTACGACCAATGCCGCAAATGCCAGCGGTGGCGACAAAGTTCCACTTTATCGCGGTGTGTCCCCGACTACAGGCGATCATGTGTTCACTTCGAATTACTCGGAGTTAAGCCAAGCCGTGTCCAGCGGCGGCTACCAACGAGAGGGAATTGCCGGGTATGTTCAGCGAACCCAAGCACCGG
Source organism: Terriglobales bacterium (assembly GCA_035691485.1). Lineage (NCBI taxonomy): Bacteria > Pseudomonadati > Acidobacteriota > Terriglobia > Terriglobales > Terriglobales bacterium. Next base: position 47,705 of record DASSIZ010000116.1, on the reverse strand, counting down.
GGACGGACCCGTTCTACCGCCTAATGAATCCCAAAACCGGCGACCACTTCTATACGACAAGCGCGCCAGAGCGGCAATCGGCAATGGCCAACGGTTACCAGGACGAAGGGATTGCTGGTTATATCGCAAGCAGTCAGCAGCCCGGCACCGTGCCCCTGTATCGAATGCTAAGGGGTAACAAACACTTCTACACCGCCAATCCACAAGAACAGCAAGCGGACGTACAACAAGGCTGGCGCGATGAAGGCATTGCCGGGTACATCTGGCAGCAAGGTACATCTGGCAGCAATAGAAGAGACTGGCGGCATCAGCGATAGCGGCATCTGAAACCACGGTAGTCTCCTAAGACAAGAGGCTCGGAGGGGCAGAAGAACGTAGCAGAGTAGTGTTACCCGACAGTTTGCACTCAGCCCGCTTCGGCGGGCTTTTTTGTGCATTTCCCCGCGCTGCCGGGTGCCCTGGACTGCTGTTCCACGATCTGCGGCGGTCCAGCGTCCGCAACATGGTCCGCCGTGGCATTCCCGAAGTTGTTTGCATGAAAATCAGCGGGCATAAAACGCGCAGCGTATTTGACCGCTATAACGTCGTGAGCGAGTCTGACCTGAATGACGCCGCTCTTAAGATCGAAGCCGGGAAAAAAGTTTGGGCAGAAGTTGGGCAGAATTTCACTGAGGTGCACCAGAATCGGGCATCAGTACCGCAGCCGGAACTTGCAGCAACCAATGCGAATTGAGTAAGTTATGTTCAGATGCGAGAGTGGCGGAATTGGCAGACGCACCAGACTTAGGATCTGGCGGGGAAACCCATGGGGGTTCGAATCCCCCCTTTCGCACCAAAGGGTTTCGCGCGGCTGAGAGGCCGCGCCTTTTCGTTGCGCCAGTCTTGCGCCTAACCGCCGGAGAGCGGCGGCTCAGGCCGCGATGCCCTTGGCAATCTTGTGAAATGTGGAGGTCTCCACGTCAAACGTGTGGACCTTGGGAGCGCTGTGGACCAGGTGGCGGATGAGCTCGTTCACCTCGGCATAGTGCTCACGACTGTAACGATCCGCGTCTTCCCTGGTTTTCCAGATGCTCATCGCCAGGATGCCTTCGCTGTCCGATACGAGCACCATCTCGTCCACAAAGCCGGGCTGCGCTTTGAGGGTAGAAAGAATCTTGCCGTGAACGGTCTGGCAGACTTCCCGTGCTTTTCCGGGCTTGGTCTTAATCTCGACGACTCGTGTGAACATGACGAAACTCCTCCTCGACGCCGCGTGTTTCCCATTCAGATAAAGCCCGTAAGCCCTGCTGGGTCAGTGAGAGGGGTCACGGCCTGAAGTGATGGTGTCAATCCAGGGAGTCACTGGTCAGGGTACGAAGAATCTTCGTGATCCTTAGTGCCCTTCGTGGTTGGAGCTACTGCCTCGTAAATCGTCGCTTATGGCGTCACCCTTCCTCCCCATCTATCTTCTTGAATCTTGAAATCCTAAAGTTGAATCTTCACGTCGTGCACGCGCACGACGCTCTCTTTCTTTTCTTCACCGCTTTCCTGGCCGGCACCGCCAACTCCATCTCCGGCGGCGGCAGCTTTCTGTCCTTTCCGGCGCTGCTGCTGACCGGGGTCCCGCCCATCCAGGCCAACGCCACCAATACCGTCGCCATCTGGCCGGGCGTGGTTGCCAGCACGGTCGGCTACCGGCGCGAGGTCGGCGTCCACCTGCGCATGATCCCGCTGCTCACCATCGTAGGCATGGCCGGCGGTCTGGCAGGCGCCAACATTCTGCTGAAAACGCCGCAAGCAACCTTCCTCCGCCTGGTCCCCTGGCTCCTGCTGATGGGAACGCTGGTGTTCATTTATGGCGTTCGCGTGGCCCGCTGGGTGCGCGCGCGCACCGAACATCGCCCCCGCGTCTCCGCCATCGCCCGCGCCGTGAACGTCGTGCTGCTGTTGCTCATCTCCATCTACATCGGATATTTCGGCGCCGGCGTGGCGATCCTGGTGGCCGCCGTGTTCGCGCTCATGGGATTGGAGAGCATGCACGCCATTAACGGTCTGCGCACCTACCTGGTCAGTGTCTCGAACCTGGTCGCCATTGCGACCTTCGTTGTCGCCGGCGCAATCTTCTGGCCGCAAGCGCTGGTCATGGTCGCCGGTACCGCGATTGGCGGATACGGCGGAGCGTATTACGCGCGGAAAATGGATCCTCGACGGGTCCGCCAGGTTGTGATTGTCATTGGTTTCGTCATGTCGGCTTACTTCTTCTACCGCGTTTACGGGAGTTGACTTTCTTTGGCCATCCGCCGGATGCCACAACCGAAGCCTGCTAAAATCCCGCCATGGCCTTTCCTGCGCAACCCAATATCAAGCTCGTCAACACCGCTGAATATCGCGAAAACTATGCCAACAGCGTACAGGTGCGAGTCAATGTCTGGGACTTTTTTCTCGTCTTCGGCACCCTGCAGCAGTCCACCGAGACCGAGGTCGAAGTGCGCAATTTCCAGGGCGTGTACCTCAGCCCGCAACAAGCCAAGGCGCTGATGAGCATCCTGCAGCAGAACGTCTCGCAGTACGAAAAGACCTTCGGCGACATCAAGCTCGATCCGCACCTGGCGGTTCCCGGCGGCGTCAACTGATGGGATTCAATCCGGATTCCCCGCCTGCTTCGCGTGTATCATCCTTCGCGTGCCGATCACTTCCGCGCCTGCGTCGCTGACCACGGAATCGGCGGCCGTGGTTGGCCGCGGCGCCATAATTTTCGCGCTGCTTCTGCTCGCGCTCCTGCTCACCCACTTCCCTCTTCTGCCATTGCCTTATTTCTGGGATGAGGCGGGCTACTACATACCCGCGGCTCGCGATCTCTACCTGACCGGCGCCCTGATCCCGCACACCACCCTCACCAACGCGCATCCGCCGCTGGTGATGGCCTACCTGGCGGCAGCGTGGAAGGTGTTCGGCTATTCGCCCGCCGTCACCCGCGGTGCCATGCTGCTGGTAGCAGCGTTCACCCTGCTGGCCGTGGATCGCCTCGCCCGGCGCGTCTCCAACCCGGCAGTCGCGCTTGCCTCCGTCATCAACACCGCGCTGTTCCCGGTCTTCTTTTCGCAAAGCGCCATGGCGCACCTGGACATGGCCGCGGCCTGCCTCCTCCTTTGGGGCCTTTATTTCGACCTCGCGGAACGGCGACCCCCCGCGATCGCGCTGTTTGCGCTGGCCTGCCTGGCAAAGGAAACCGCGATACTGGTGCCGCTGTCGCTGTTTGCATGGGAGTTGATTTGCGTCGTAATCGGCAAACGACAATCAGCGAGTCTGATCGCCGGATTCCCAGATCGCCCGATCGCCCGATCTCTTTCGCTTATGCTTGCGACCGTTCCGCTCTGCGCCTGGTTCGCCTTTCACTTCGCCCATACCGGGCATGTGTTCGGCAATCCGGAATTCTTTCGCTACAATCTCGGCTCGACTCTGAACCCGGTGCGCTTCCTGGCCGCATTCGCCCTGCGCCTCTGGCACCTTCTTGGCTACATGAACATGGTCCTGCTCACGCTGGCCGCGGCGCTGGCCATGTTTCTCGAGCCCCGCTCGGATGGTGACGCATCCCGGCGCCAGGCGATTGCACCGCCCGTGCAGGCTGTCTTTTACCTTCTGATCTTGGTTCATCTTGTCGCGCTTGCCATTCTCGGAGGCGCCGTCCTCGCGCGTTACCTCCTCCCTGTCTACCCGCTTGTGGTGATCCTCTGTATTTCCACGCTGCGACGCCGCGTTCCGTGGTGGCCAGCCTTTGTCGCGATCATCTGTGGCGGTTTCCTCCTGGCGCTGGTCACGAATCCTCCTTATCGCTTCGCGCCCGAGGACAATCTCGCCTGGTCCGATTACGTTCGCTTGCACCAGGCGGCGGACGCATTTGCTGCCCAGCGTTTCCCTGCGGGACGTGTCTTGACCGCTTGGCCGGCGTCCGACGAGCTTACCCGCCCCTGGCTCGGTTACGTTCCTCAACCCGTGGCCATCGTGCGCATTGATGATTTCTCCACCCCGCAGGTCCTGGCCGCCTCCGACGCTCGCACCCATTTCCGCGGCGCACTGGTCTTCTCCACCAAGTACGAGCCGCGCAACCTGCTCCGTATTCCTGGGTGGGAGCGCTTGCAAGAGCGCTTCTTCGGCTACCATCGCGATCTGCCTCCAGAACTGGTTGCGCGCATCCTGGGCGCCCGCATCGTCTTCCAGCAACAGCGCCGGCAGCAGTGGGTGGCAGTGCTGGAAATAGACTCGATCCAGAATGTCCGCCTGAGGCGCGAAATTGCTGCCGCGGATACACGCTAATATGCCTGGATTCGGTTGGCTGAGCGTGCCTACGAGGAAGAGGAAACTGCTGCCGCCTGGCTCCGGTTCGCTCTCCCGGTGTCACGCGAGACAAGTTCGCGCGCCTGCTCAAAAATCTTCCTGAACATTTTTTCCGTCAGCTTCCCGGTTTGCGTGTTCTGGTTGGATGGGTGATAGGAAGCGAGCAATATCTTGCCATCCGGCATCGTGTAGCGCGCTGCGTGCGCGAAAACATAGTCTTTCTTGCTCTTCAACTCGCCGCGGCGGCGCAGGTGGTTGAGATAGGCATCAAATCCAATCCGCCCCAGCGCGACCACCACGCGGACCTTCGTCAGCCCAGCCAGTTCCCGGTCCAAAAACGGCGCGCAATTGGCGATCTCCTGCGGCGTGGGCTTGTTCTGCGGCGGGGCGCAGCGTACGGTCGCGGTGATGTAGGCATCCGTCAGCTTCAGCCCATCGCCAAGGTGCGTTCCGTTCGGCTGCGAGGCGAACCCGGTGGCGTGCAGCACCGGGTACATGAACATCCCCGACGAGTCGCCCGTAAACGGCCGCCCGGTCCGGTTGGACCCGTGCGCGCCCGGCGCCAGCCCCAGGATCAGCACGCGCGCATTGGGATCGCCGAAGCCCGGCACCGGCTTCCCCCAGTATTCCCATTCCCGATAGGCGCGGCGCTTCTCTCGCGCGACATTGCGACAGTGATCCACCAGGCGCGGGCAGCGGGTGCACGCTACGACTTCTTTATTGAGCTGTTCCAACCAGGCCGGCATGCGCTTTTTCATTTTACAGGCCTGGTGGGATGTTGTGGATAAGGGCCAGCCGGGCTGTCAGGTGGACTGAAAAACTCCCAGCCTCTTCTCGGATTCGGTCAGCGCCTCCATTTCCTGGTCTAGGGCGGTGTACTCCTTGTGATGCATGACGCGGAAGGCACCGTAGGAATCCTCGTCGTCCCAGGTGTCGATGGTGAAGTAGCGGCATGGATCGTTCATATCGCGAAGCAATTGTGTGCCCCGGTAAGCAGAGTCGCGCTTGAAGAACTCCGCCCAGGTGCCGTCGCTCGCGTAGTGGCGCTCGAAGTCCTCGCGTTTCCCTTCAGGGACTTGGAACTCCCAGACAATCTGGATCATCATCACCTGCCGCGAGCGGCATTAGACAACGGTTATGCCCGCGAATCAATACAGCCGTGCGCTGGGCCAACGAAAGCTTCCAGGTCCCAAAAGCAAAGGGAGAAGCCGGTTAGCTTCTCCCTTGGCGTGTTTCGCTACAGCGAATTCTCTAGTACAGCCTGAAATTGACCTCGACGTTGATCTGGACCGCGACCGGGCGGCCGTCCTTCATCGCCGGCTCGAACTTCCATTGCCGGACCGCCTCGATAGCCTTCTGATCCAGGCCCATGCCGAGCGAGCGCGCCACCTTCACCTGCTGCGGGTGACCGCTCTGGTCCACGATCAGCCAGAGCACTACCGTGCCCTGGTACTTGGCCTTGCGGGCTTCTTCCGAATACTCGGGATCGGGAGTGGAGAGAGCGCGCGGAGCGGATACGCCGCCGCCGACCTTGAATATGCCGCCTCCAATGCCGCCGCCGCGGCCAGGGCCGACGCCGGGTCCTTCACCGGAACCCACGCCGCCGCCGGAGCCGGAGCCAATGCCGCCGCCGGAACCGGTGCCGTTAGAGGGCGGGCCGGACGGGATCACCGACTTCGGATCGCCGAAATTGGGCAGCGCGGCTTGTGCGATCTTCACCTGCGGAGGCACAACCACGGTGGGCTCCATCGGCAGCTTCGGGTGGTCGTTGCGGATCACCATCGCCGGAGGCGTGAACTGCTCCATGGCAAACTTGGGCAGACGTCCCTTCGGCGCTTGCAGTTTGTCGCGATCGCCGCCGCCACCGCCGCCGCCGATGGTGTCATTCTTCTTCGACGAGAGCGGCATGTACTGCGAAATGTCGGGGGCGATCAGCGTGATCTGCTCTTGCTTCTGAACCTGCTTGACTACCCTGGCGCCCGCCAGCGACACCGCGATGATGCCGCCAATCGCCAGCATATGCACGATGGTGGATCCCACTGCGCCGCGCTTCTTGTAGTTGTATGAGCCCCAGATTTCCCGCACCGGGACCGGTTTCGAGGTCAGGTGCAGGGGCGGAAGCTTTTGCGGATGACGCCAATCGTGGATCTGCCGCCGTAACGATTGCCAAAGCGACAGCTCGAAATCTTGGGGAAGCAGCAGGTTCAATTCGGGTATGGACGGCCGGACCTGCGTTGGAGATGGAGTCAATAGCTGATGTGCCATAGTACCTTTTGTCCCGGGTTCAGTCCCTGTCGCCTCTGTCAGGAGCCGAATTCACCTATGATGTTCAGCACATTTGGTGCCAAGTTGACCTGCTGCCAATGATGTGAGCACATGCACGTCCGCGACCCGGGCCGTCTTCCCAGACCTGCCGCTGCCGAATGTTGGTGTCCAAATGCTCACTTTTGGGTGCGGAATGGCCCCAAACGCCGCAATGTACTCTACGAAATACCGAAAATTTGATGCCGAGCCTCAGCCCGCCGATACAGCCTCTGGGACGAAAATGCCCAAAGCGCGAACCAACCCTGCAAACCGAGTCCTGACCCCACTCTGCATATAAGGCTAACACGGGGCTGCTGCAGGAGTCGCGGTCAGAGGTACATGACACGAAAGTTTTACACGCTGAGGACAAGAATTGCGGTGGTACTTCGGGGCATGTACCTGACAAGAGAACACATCCGGCAACAATCCTGGGCTGCAATTTTTCGATTCCCGCAATCGGCTTCGCCATTACTCCCGCGATTGAAAGGTGAGTCAGTGATGAACTCGCTATAATAAAAACTTACCCTCATCGCGGAGACCAGGACCGGATTGCCGCAAGAACTGAAAGCCACGCTGAACTTGCCGAAAACCGAGTTTTCGATGAAGGCCAACCTGCCCCAGAACGAGCCCAGGATGCTCGCCCGCTGGGAGCAGATGAAAATCTACGACCTCATCCGACAGGCACGCCAGGGCGCCCCGGTCTACCTGCTTCATGACGGGCCTCCGTACGCCAACGGGCCCATTCACCTGGGGACGGCGCTGAACAAAACCGTGAAGGACTTCATCGTCAAATCGAAGACGATGGCGGGCTTTGATTCGGCTTACATACCTGGATGGGACTGCCACGGCCTGCCGATCGAAATCAAGGTCGATGAGGCGCTCGGACGCAAGAAGCTGGAGATGGACCCGCTCCAGGTCCGGCAGGCGTGTCGCCAGTACGCGGAAAAATTCCTCGACCTGCAGCGCCAGCAGTTCAAGCGCATCGGTACTTTCGGCCGCTGGGACCAGCCCTACTCCACCATGACCCCGCAGTACGAGGCGGTGGTCATCGAAACCCTGTTCAAGTTCATCGAGCAGAACGCGGTCTACAAGGGCCTGCGCCCCGTGTATTGGTGCATTCACGACAAGACCGCCCTCGCCGAGGCCGAGGTCGAATACAAGAACCACGTCAGCCCCTCCATCTGGGTGAAGTACCGGATGACCAGCGATCCCGCAAAGCTCGATCACGCGCTCGCCGGCAAGCCGGTTTCGACCATCATCTGGACCACCACCCCGTGGACGCTGCCCGCTTCCATGGCTGTCGCTTTTCACCCCGATGAGGAATATGTTGCGCTCGCCTCGGGCGGCGAGCTGTACATCGTCGCCGACAAGCTGGCGCAAGTGACCGCGGAAAAATGCGACTTGCAGCGCAACGTGGTCGCGCGCTTTCCCGGGCGCAAGTTGGAGCACACCACCTACGCGCACCCCTTCCTTGATCGCCAGATCCTGGGGGTGAACGCCGAATACGTGCACATGGAAGAAGGCACGGGAGCGGTGCATACTGCGCCCTCGCATGGCGCCGACGATTTTTATACCGGGCAGAAGTACAACCTCGACCAAACCTGCAACGTGGACGAATCCGGCCGTCTTCGCCACGGCTTGCCCGAATATGACGGCAAGACGGTCTTCCAGGCGAACGATTCTATCGTCGAGTTGCTCAAGGCGCGCGGCGTGCTGCTTCACGTCGAGAAAATCGAGCACTCCTATCCGCACTGCTGGCGTTGTCATCACCCGGTAATTTTTCGCGCCACCGAACAGTGGTTCATTTCCATGGAAGCGAAGCTCGGTGGCGGCACGCTGCGCAGCCGCGCCCTCGATGAGATCAAGAAAGTGCGCTGGGACCCGGCCTGGGGCGAAGAGCGGATCTCCAACATGATCGCCACCCGGCCGGACTGGTGCATTTCGCGGCAGCGCGTCTGGGGCGTGCCCATCGCCATCATGTTCTGCGACGGTTGTGACGAGTTTCTGCGCTCGCCCGAAGTGGAGCGCGCCATCGTAGACCTGTTCCGCCGCGACGGCGCCGATGCCTGGTACAGCGTGAAACCGGAGCAGATCGTTCCCCCCGGCACCAAGTGCGGCAAGTGTGGCGACTCGCGGTTCCGCAAGGAAACCGACATCGTCGATGTCTGGTTCGAATCCGGCTGCAGCTACCTGGCGGTCCAATCGAGCGAGCCCGATTTGCCCTGGCCCTCGGACATGTACATCGAAGGCGGCGACCAGTACCGCGGGTGGTTTCACTCTTCCCTGCTTTGCTCCATTGGCGCGCGCAATTCCGCGCCCTACCGGATCGTGGGCACCATCGGGTGGACGCTCGACATGCAGGGCCGCGCCATGCACAAATCCCTCGGCAACGATGTCGATCCCGTCGACATTGCCAATCGCATGGGGGCGGAAATCGTGCGTCTGTGGGTGGCATCGGTGGATTTTCGCGACGACGTGCGCTCCGACGAATCCCTCATGCAGCGCATCGCCGAAACTTATCGCAAGATTCGCAACACCTTCCGCTACATCGTGAGCAATCTCTACGATTTCGATCCCCAGCGCGACGCCGTCCCCTACGCGGAAATGGAGTTCCTCGACCGGGTGGCGCTGGCGCAGACGGCGCAGGTTTCGCAGCGGGTCCTGGCATGGTACGAGGCCTTCCTCTTTCATCGCGTCTACCAGGACGTGAATGAATTCTGCGTAGATGCGCTCAGCAAAACGTACTTCGACATCGTCAAGGATCGCCTCTACACCTTTGCTCCAGACTCGCATGCGCGGCGCTCGGCACAAACTGCCATCTGGCGCATCGGCGAGGCGCTGGTGCGGTTGCTGGCGCCGATCATGAGCTTTACCGCCGATGAAATCTGGACCTTCCTGCCTAAAGTCGCCAATCGCCAGTCGAGCGTCCACCTGGAAGTATTCACTCAGCCCGAGAGTATCCCCGGGGAGGGCTTCTCCTTGACCGGCAAGGCCACGCAGGCGCTGCTGGCGGAGTGGCAGGAGCTGTCACAGGTCCGCGACGAGGTGCTGAAGGCGCTGGAGAGCGCCCGCAATGAAAAGTTGATTGGATCGGCCCTGGAGGCTGAAGTTCGACTGGGCGTCCCGGAATCGTTGTACCCGCTTGTGCAGCGCCACCAGAACGAATTGCGCTACTTGTTCATCGTCTCCAGCGTCCAATTAGCAGCAGCTCCTTCGGGTAACGGCAGCGGCGGCGGAATTACCGTTGAAATCCGCAAGGCTCCCGGCCAAAAATGTGAACGCTGCTGGAATTACTCCACCCAGGTGGGAGATGATGCCAAGTATCCGACCGTGTGCGAGCGCTGCAGCGCGGCCTTGAAGGAGATCGAGACCGGAGCCCATGGACGATAAGACGAGCACGGGAACCCACGCGATGCGCAAGTACCACTTCCTGATCGCCATCCTGGTGGTGGTGCTGGATCGCGGCACCAAGTGGTTGGTCGCCGGCAAAATCGCGCTGCACGACAGTATTCCCGTCCTGCCCGGCTTCTTCCGCCTTACTCACGTTCAGAATCCGGGCGCCGCCTTTGGCCTGTTTGCCGAATCGTCCTCGGAGTGGAAGGTCGCCATCCTCATCCTGTTTTCGATTGTCGCCTTGGCGGTGGTGTCGGCGTTGCTTTGGAAGAACAGCCACAGCATGACCGTGACCGGCGTAGGGTTGTCGCTGATTCTTGGCGGAGCTCTCGGGAATCTCTGGGACCGCCTGCTCAACGGGCGGGTAGTGGACTTTTTCGACTTCTACCTCGGCAGCTACCACTGGCCCGCCTTCAATATCGCCGACAGCGCCATCGTGGTCGGGGCGCTGCTGCTGGTCGCCGAGATCCTCTTCGCCAAAACCCCCGCCGAACAGAAAGCTGTTCGCTGACTACGGCGTCCCGTACAGGCGCTTGTATACCGTGGCGTTGCGCAGCACCGACTGCACGTACTCGCGCGTTTCGGTGAACGGGATCGACTCCACGAACTCCTGCGCGTCGCGGTATTTGCCGTTCGAAAGCCAGGAATCAACCCGGTCGGTGCCGGCGTTGTAGGCGGCCAACGCGTACTCCACTTTGCCGTTGAAGTGGTCCACCAGTTCGCGGAAGTAGCGCGTGCCAAGTTGCAGGTTGTAATTGGGCGTGAGCAGTTGCTCGTTCGAGTAGTGCACCTTCATCGAATGCGCCAGTTTCTTTCCCGTGCTCGGCAATACCTGCATCAGGCCCCAGGCGTTGGCGTGCGAGATCGCTTCCGGGTTGAATTCCGATTCTTGCCGGATCAGCGAGGCCACCAGGAACGGGTCGAGTCCATTGTTCGAGGAGTATTTCTTCACGTCGGTCCACCACGGGCGCGGGAACAGGTCTTCCCAGTACGGCCGCGGCAAGGCCTCCAAGTCCATGGCGAAGTACGAGGGCACCGCTCGCTTCAGCACCTGCAACGCCCGGTAATACTGCCCGTTGTCCCGGTACAACCGCGCTATCTCCGCCGTCGCCCACGACGCACCGTCTTCTTCCTCGGCCGCCATCCTCAACTCTCGGATGGCGAACTCGGTCAGGCCGCCGTTCTGCAACAGCTCCGCCTTCTGCGCCCGCAAGTCATCCGCGGGAGGCTGCACGCGCGTATACGCCGCGGTCAGCTGGATTGGCGGAATCTTCTCCAGCACCGGATCGCTATCGGTGGCGGAGGAGTGTTTCAGCTCCTGCAAGCGCTCGCGCGCAAGTTCCGCGTAGTAATAGTTGCGGAAGCGTTGCGAGAGTTTCTGGTAATACACGCGGGCCTTGGGCGAGTTCTGCTCCTCTTCCGCCAGGCGCGCGCGCCAGTACACCGCCGCCGGCACTTGTTGCGATCCCGGGTAGAGTGCGATCTGCTCCTCGAACCCCTTGCGCGCGGCGTCGGCCCGTCCTTCCCGCAAATTGAGCCATGCCACCTTCCAGTGCGCGTACGGCGCCAGCTTCCCCTGCGGGAAGCGCTCCACGATTTCGCGATAGCAATCGATGGCGCGGTCGTAATCGTTGCGCAGCAGGAACATGTTTCCCGCGCTCAGCAATGCTTGCTCCAGGTACGAGCTGGTGGGCGTAGTCTGCCGCAACTGCGCCAGGATGCTCAGGAAACGTTCGTCGTCGTTCGACCCGCGCGCCATTTCGCCCAGGTAGAACAAGCGCTCGCCATTGAGCTCGCTCGAAGTCAGCGACATCGATTCCAGCATCTGCCGCGCTTGCCGATCGTCCCCGCTGCGGTGCAGCGCCCCGGCCAGCGCGACCTCGACTGCCGGCCGCTCCTCCGGCGTCGCCAGCGGCAACAAGGAGCGGTATTCCTGCGCCGCCTCGCGATAGCGCTTCGCCTGCGCAAACTGGTCGGCGCGGGCCTTCTGCAGCGCGTAGTTGGCGCCGATCTCGCCGGAGGCGCTCAGCAGCTTGCCTGCATCCTCCGCTTCCGCGGCCAACGGCGTGGAAAAATAAAGGTGCCGCAGAACGTCCGCGCCGCGCGCCGTGTCTCCAGCGCGCAGGAGCGCGCGGCCGTACGCGTATTCCAGGTCCGAACGATAAGGACGGCGGTACTTGTCCAGCAGAGCCGCCGCCTGTGCCGCGCTGCCGGACGCAACCAGTGCGTTTGCATAAGCCACTGCGGCATCTCGCGAGAAGATCGAGTCCGAATACCTGGTGTTGAAGTCACGCAGGGTGGCAACTGCCAGCTCGGTCTGGCCCGTAGCCTGGTACGAGGAACCCAGCAGGTATGTCGTGTAGTCGGCCAGGTCGCCGGCTCGCGCCTGCGCCAGCTTTAGCGGCAGAATGGCCTTTGCCGGATCGTGATCCAGCGTGTGCGCATAGCCGAGCGCGAGATTGGCCAGGACGCCGGCGTCATCGTGGGCATGTCGCCGCGCATATGCTTCCACACCGGCGTAGGCCGCTGGGCTGCGGTTCTCGAGCAACTGCCGCGCCATCGGCTTCAGTTCACTGGAGGCGACAAACGCGCGCCGGATCCGCCGGATGCGCTGCGGGCTTACCGTCTTCTTGCGCCGCGCCTTGCGTTTCGTCTTGGCCGATGTTTTCGTGGATTTCTTGCTTGAAGTCTTCGGGGCAGTTTCCGCCGTCTGCGTCGCCAGCGCAGTGGACGTCGCCAGCCAGATTGCAATGGTGAGAACTGCCAGGACCCGATTACGCACCACGATTTTCAATTTACCCCGTAAAGCCGCTGCCCAGCAGTGAAGGATCGTCATTAGCTAAGATGCGCACCAGCTCCCGGGTGAAATAGTTGGCGCTGGCCGCCGCCGTCGCGCCGTAGCGCTTGTCGTAGGTGGCCCGGCTTTTGTCGATGTCGTCGCGCAGGCGCTGGTAGAGGTTCCTTTGCATCCGCCCTTCCGCCACCTTGGCCTGGTTGTACAACTTGATCTCATCGACCAGCAACTTCGCAAAGCGCTTGGCCTTGCGGTGGATCTCTTCCTCGTCCGGGCTCAAGTTCGAGGGAATCGCAATGGTTGAAGTCTCCAGTCCGGCCGGAACATGTTCCGGCTCCGGTGCGGCGGCAACCGCCGCGGTTCCCCCGCCGAAGACCGATTCGGGCGCCATGGCCGGCTGCGCGGCATACATCGGCTCGACCGGTTCTGGTGACGGCTTTTCGTACACTGCCGCGGATGGTTCGTACGCCGGCTCGGGTGTCGGTTCCGGCGCGGGCGCTGGCTCGGCGTACTTCGCGAGGTGACGGTCGGTGTCTGAACCGTCTGCCCGCGTCGCTCCGCCCTTGCGCGACGCCATGATCTCGAGCCACATGCCCGCGCAATGGACCACGGTCTCGACCGCCGAGGGATCCAAGTTCCCATCCAGGCGAAAACCGGCATCGGCATAGACCAGCGCCGCCACCTTGTCCCGGATGACCAGCGGCAGAACCATCACATTGGTTCCCTCCGCCGGCGCTCCGTAAGTGGAAACGAATTGCGCGTCGAACTCCGCCGCTGATCCCGAAGCTGTCATGCGCTCACGGTAAGCCCGCGCCGCCAGGCCCTCGTTCAAATCCAGGCTCAAAGCTTTGATGGAATCCTTGTTCTCCAGGCCGATGGCTCGCCAACCGGTGGCAACTCCGGCGCGGATGACGAACAGCGCGGTGCGGTCGGCGAACTTCGAAACTCCCTCCAATAGCGACATCAGGATATCGACCTGGGTGGTGGAATCGCGAACCAAGTTTATCGCCGCATTCAGGAGTTCCGTGGACGCGCCGCTCGGCGCAGCCGGCGCGAGGGCAGCGGCGGGCGCTGTTTCAGCAGCGATTCCCTCCAGCTCCTGGCACGCTTTCTCCACCAGCTCCTCTTTCAAGGCGGTGACGTGCGTCGCCAGGCTGGCGCTCACCACGCGGTCGATGATTCTCCGGATATTCTCCGATTCCCCCATCGCGACCTCTTTCCCCCTTTTCAGCGCAAGGCCCGCAAAGCCCGGCTTCCGCGATTATATGAACCCACTTTCCAGTGTCAATGTGCGACCAGATACATCCGGGGGGCCCCATTCAATCCCGGTTCTGGCTCCAGTGGGAAGCGGATGAGTCGGGTTGCAATACCGCCGGGGTTCAAAATCCTGCCGTCCGGCAAAACAGGGGTGTGCGGACTGCTCCAAACCATTACAATGTCTGTTTCGCGCATTGGTTCGCGTAAATTCTTGAATCGGGGCAGTGATGGGAGCCATCCAAAAAGTAGATGAACCGATCAGCGATGAGTTGAAACTGGTTCGTGCTGCGAAGGCGGGTGACATCAGCGCCTTCGAGCAACTGGTCCATCGCTACGATCGGAACGTCTTCCGCATCGCGCAGCACATCACGCAGAATCGCGAGGATGCCGAAGACGTGGTTCAGGACGCGTTCCTGAAATCGTACGAGAACCTGAAGAACTTTCAGGAGCAGTCAAAGTTTTACACCTGGCTGGTGCGGATCGCGGTTAACGAGGCGCTGATGCGCTTGCGTCGCCGCCGTCCAGAACGCATGTTGTCCCTCGACGAAGACGTTAAAACCGACGAGGACAGCATGCCGCGGGAGGTCGCGGATTGGAGTCCCAATCCCGAGCAGCTGTACACGCAGTCCGAGCTGCACGACATCCTCACCAAGACGATCCAGGGTTTGCCTTCCAGTTTCCGCACGGTTTTCGTGCTGCGCGACGTGGAAGGTCTTTCAACCGAGGAGACGGCCGAAGCCCTCGATTTGAGCATTCCGGCGGTGAAATCCCGCTTGCTACGGGCTCGCCTGCAGTTGCGCGAGAGGCTGAATAAGTACTTTAAAAAGCGTAAGAGCGGAGACGGCAAAAAGTGAACTGCTCGGATTTCCTGAAAGAGCTGACAGACTATCTCGACGAAAGCCTCGACGCCCGCACACGGACCGAGTTGGAAGAGCATTTGCAGTGGTGCCACAACTGCTTCGTCATCTGCAACACCACCAAGAAGACCATCGAAATCTACCGCGACTCACAACTTTACGAATTACCCGACCATCTCCGCACTCGGCTGCGCGCCGCCATCATGACCAAGTGCCAGAACCACAAGAAGGCCTAGCAGCGCCGTTTTTGCGGGTGATTTTCTGCTGCATTGAATCTTATTCTTCGCTGCGCTCTCCGTTTCTTTCCAATCGATTCGCCAAATTAAACAATCCAAAGCGATTGCATTTCGCCCCATAATCGAACCTTTTCCGGCTACTCTGAATCTAATTCCTGGAGC
Source organism: Terriglobales bacterium (assembly GCA_035691485.1). NCBI lineage: Bacteria > Pseudomonadati > Acidobacteriota > Terriglobia > Terriglobales > Terriglobales bacterium. Next base: position 32,388 of record DASSIZ010000116.1, on the reverse strand, counting down.
CGGAACTTTCCTTCCGCTCGAGGGTTCGCAGTACAAGGTAGCGCCATGACGATCTCAGGCATCTTCGACGCGCTGTTCGGCTGCGCGCATAAGCGTTACAGCTTTCCCATTACGACCAAGCCGGGTCACCGCCGCAGCGAAGCTGCCGCCGTCACCGGCACGTATGTGGTTTGCCTGGATTGCGGAAAAGAATTTCCGTATGACTGGCAGGAGATGCGGTTTGTCTCCGCGCGCACGAATGTGGGCGACCTCCGCGAGGCTGCCCGGCCTTTGGCCAAGTCCGCTTGAGTTGCGATCTGGCAAATTATCCGCCCTGGGAAATGCCTACTTCTTCGACGCTCGTAAAGATCCTTTCCTGATTCGTGCCGTCCTGCGCCGGTCGCCGGCTGCCGAACAAGGCGCCGCCACGCTAAATCGCGCTCCCAGGGCCAACTTCCGTCGCCCCCTTCGGGTTCTTATAGCCTGAGACCGCGGGTACTCATCAATGCTGGACAGCTTCCGCCGTAACCTGGTCGTAGCTCTGCTTGCCGCCGCTTCATTCTTCATGTTGCTGCTCATCGTGCAGCAAGGCCACACCATCGACAGCCAACGCGCCCTCATCCGTCAGTTGTTCCGCGACAGCATAGAACTGAACGCGATGAAGATGCGTAAGATGCAGGACGCGGTCAACCACTGAATCACTCTCCCGCCAAACTAAAACCGGCGGCATCTCGCCGCCGGCTGTTCTGCGAACACCCTGATTGTTAGTCGTTGTCTCTGCGTTTCAGCGTCGGACGATCGTCGTCATTGCTGTCTTTTCCATCGCCCGTTTTCTTGCTGTTGTCAGCGGTTGTACGGCGGAGCGTCGGACGGTCTTTGTTGTCGTCCGGACCGGTCATCTTGCGGCGGTTTTCGATTCCGGCCAGACGCGTTTTGACGTCGTCAAACTCGGAAGTATTGATGATGTACTGATCGCGCGCCGGCAGCACCTTCGCAATTTCAGTTTGGCTCTTGGTGATGCGGTCGGGGGTTTGCGGATGCGTGGAAAACGCCTTGGCGAGCGACCCCGGCTTCTTCTTCTCCTTGGCCTGGATCTTCTCGAAGAAGGAGATGAATGCCTGCGGGTCGTAGCCGGACTTATACATGTACTCCAGCCCGAGGTAATCGGCTTCCGCCTCGAATCCGCGCGAGAACGTCAGGAACGTCAGCGGCAGTCCGATGCCGGCCGCGGAGCGGATCGCGTAACCCAGGCCCCCACCCACGAAAATCAGGGGAATGCTTGCCAGGTTCGCGAACTGCGCGCGCGTCATCTGACGCGTAGCATGGCGCGCCGCGACGTGCGCGATCTCGTGCGCCATCACGCCCGCCAGTTCCGCCTCATCGTCGGCCGCCAGGATCAGTCCTGAGTTGACGTAGAAGAAGCCGCCGGGCAGCGCGAACGCGTTGATCTCATCGGAATCCACCACCTTGATCGTGAACGGCACGCGCGCGTCGGAGTTCCGCACCAGGTTCTGCCCGATCCGGTTGACGTACTCCGTCACCACCGGGTCCTGCACCAGTTTCACGCTGGATTCCACCTGCGCGGCATATTCCTTGCCCATCGCGATTTCTTTTTCCAGCGAGTACCAGTTGCCCAGCCCTTTGCCATTGCCGATCTTGCGGTTGCCGATGGCATCGATGTCGTTCTTGCCGCCGTCGTGGCTTTCCTTCGGTGGGTTCGCCACCTGCGGAACCGTATCCGTCGGCGCCAGCTTCGGACTATCGGGACCCGGCTTCGTATCCGTGCTCTGCGGCGTACCGGTCACCGGCGGCGCCCCGGTTGGATTCGGGTTCTGCGGATCTGCCGTCTGGTGTGTGCCCGTCACCGGTGGCGCTGCCGTCGGATTCGGATTCTGCGGATCCGTGCTTTGGGCCAGCGTATATGGCGCTAGCGTCGCCACAAATAACGCGGCTACAAGCGTATAGGCACGAAACTTCATGTTGCACTTCCTTTGGGATGGCTTGCCGACGAGCTCGTTGGTTTCCATTATACAGCTATTCTGTCGGGCACCAGGCCCCGGTTGGGCGCAGTCCCCTTCTCTCTTTTTGATGTACGTTTCCCTGGCCGGGTGTAGTTAATTGATCCCACAATAATCAGGGCGCGCCTGTCCTTCTCCTCTACAACCCACCTACCCACAAGAAGTCTCGGCTAAAGAGGGATGAATGCTGCACACGGCTAGGCGGTTGTGGAAACCGCCTCGTCAGGTGCTCTTCAGGCTCTCCGAGCGCTCCGAAGGCTCAATCGTCGACGCCCCGTGCAAGCTCAGGATTTCAATCTTCGTCGCCCGCCACTCCCCGCTCTTGTCCTGCTGCGCGGTTACCCGTACCTCGGTCCCGGTGGAGATGGAATTGACCGCCGTCTTCTGCCGCTCCGTAGCCGGGACGGTGTCGGAGTAAACCACCCGCGCCCGCCCCAGCGCCACCCGCCGCACCTGGCCGTTCGCGCTTTTCAGGTAAATCCAGCCCGGGGTCACCTCCGGGCCGTGAATCACCACTCCGCGAAACGTCCCGGGGGTGTCGGCCCAGGCGAAGGTTGCAATCAGGAATAGAGCCAGGATCGGCAATGCCAGATTACGCATGGCAGATTCGATGCCGGAGCAGGTGGTTCGGGTTACGTAAAAAAACTCGGTTCCCGCTAATCGGTTCTCGGCGGTTGCGTACACATAACCGGCCGACAACCGATCATCGAAAACCGCTAACGCGTATTCGTGAAAACCGATGGCTGATGGCTGCTCGCTAGTCGTAATATTCCAGTCCGAGGTGGGTGATCAGCGACTCGCCCTGCAGGTGCCGCAGCGTGTTCTTCAGCTTCATCAGCTGGATGAACAGGTCATGCTCGGGATAGAGTCCCGGCGCCGTCATTGGCGATTTGAAATAGAAGCTCAACCATTCCTGGATACCGATCCCGCGCAGTTCCGCGCTGCGCTTGGCCAAGTCGAGAAACAGCACCACGTCGAGTACGATCGGCGCTGCCAAGATCGAGTCCCGGCACAGAAAATCCACCTTGATCTGCATCGGGTAGCCGAGCCAGCCGAAAATATCGATATTGTCCCAGCCTTCCTTGTTGTCACCGCGCGGCGGGTAATAATTGATCCGCACTTTGTGGCAGATGTTTCCGTACAGCTTCGGGTACAGCTCCGGCTGCAGGATGTGTTCCAGCACCGAGAGCTTGGATTCTTCCTTGGTCTTGAACGAGCCCGGATCGTCCAGCACCTCTCCGTCGCGATTGCCCAGGATGTTGGTCGAAAACCATCCGCTCATCCCCAGCATGCGCGCCTTGAACCCGGGCGCCAGGATCGTCTTCAGCAGCGTCTGCCCGGTCTTGTAATCCTTGCCGCAGATAGGCGCTTCGTTGCGTCGCGACAGCTCGTGCATGGCCGGGATGTCCACCGTCAGGTTCGGCGCACCGTTGGCGTAGGGCACGCCTTCGGACAGCGCGGCATAGGCGTAGATCATCGACGGCGCAATATTTTCGTCGTTCTTCGCCAGGCCTCGTTCGAACGACTGCATCGTCTGGTGCACCGCGCTCTGCTGCAGGAAGGTCTCCGTCGAACCGCACCAGATCATGACCAGCCGCGTCGCGGCGGAAGTCTTCTTGAACTCCCTTATGTCTTCCCTCACCTGCTCGGCGAGGTCCATCTTGGTCTTGCCCTTCTTGACGTTGGGGCCATCGAGCCTCTTGACGTAGTTGCGATCGAAGACCGCGGGCCGCGGTTTGATGCCGCTTAGAAACGGCTTGATCTGGTCCACCAGGTCGCGTTCCAGCACCCCGGCTTTGCGCGCGGCGGCGTACATGTCGTCTTCGAACGGGTCCCAGCCCGTAAACACCAGGTCGCTGATCTTGGCCAGCGGCACAAACTCGTGAAGGGATGGCGAGCGGCCCTCGGTGCGTTTGCCCAGCCGGATGGTGCCCATCTGCGTCAATGATCCGATCGGCTGCGCCAGGCCTTTGCGCACCGCTTCCACGCCCGCGACGAAGGTGGTCGCCACCGCGCCCATGCCTGGGATCATCACGCCCAGCTTGCCCTTAGGCGCCGCGATATTGCTCGCTTCGGAACGCCCGGGCGCTTCCTCCGGCTCCCGCCGCCGCGCCGGGGAAACCCTGCTTGCTTGCTTCTGACGTGTCGCCATTATCACTTCCGGAAATCAGAATGAACTCAAAACCGTGTATCTTCTCGTATCGCGACCGGTTTTGCAATTAGACTTGCCGCTTCCGGAAATCGCCGTGCAGAAAGTCGCGCTCATTACCGGCTCCTCCAGCGGCTTTGGCCTGCTCACCGCGGTCACGCTCGCGCGCAAGGGCTACGCGGTCGTTGCCACCATGCGCGACCTTGGCCGCCGTTCGCGGCTGGATGAAGTCGCAAACCGCGCCCGCGTTTGCGATCGCATCGACATCCGCGCTCTCGACATCTCTGATTTCGATTCCATTCCGCGCCTGGTCGAGGAAGTTTTGCGCGACCACGGCCGCATCGATCTTCTGGTCAATAACGCCGGCTTCGCTTACGCCGGCTTCGCCGAAGACATACGCCTCCCCGAACTGCGCCGGCAATTCGATACCAATTTCTTCGGCCACGTGGCCGTCACGCAGGCAGTGCTGCCCACCATGCGCGCCCAACGTTGCGGCCGCATCATCATGGTTTCCTCGGAAACGGGGCGCATGGGATCGCCGGGCATCAGCAGCTACTCGGCGTCCAAATTCGCCCTCGAGGGTTGGAGCGAAACCCTGCGCCTGGAAACCCGGGCGCTCGGCATTACGGTCGTAATCGTCGAGCCGGGCGCGTTCAAGACCGATATCTGGGAGCGAAATACGCGGATCAATCAAGGCCTTCTCGATGGCACCTCTCCCAACCAGGCGCGTGGCCGCAAGCTGAAGGAATGGGCGGTCAACGTCCCGAAAGCCGATCCGCAGCTGGTCGCCGATCTGATAGCTCGCCTCGCCGACGATCCCGACCCTCGCCTCCGCTACATGATCGGACGCGACGCCCGAGCCCGCTGGTTCCTTGCCAACCTGCTGCCTTGGAAGTGGTACGAGAAGCTCGTGCTGCGCAAACTCGGTCTGGAGTAAACGAAACGTTTTGAAGGGGTGCGGCTTCAGCCGCCATGAGAAAGGGGAGGCAGTCCGGCTCTAGCCGCCCAGGGACGCCATCTCCCCCGCGCCGATCACTTCCGCGATGTTCTCTTCCAGCAGGAGCGAAGTCGCGCTCTCGCCTCGCTTGTAGCGGACCTGCAACGCACGGCCCGCCACCGACTTCACGAACCTCATCGCCGCATCCATGTCGGAAAAGGAGCGCCGGTAATATCCGGCGTAGTACTGCCCGCCGACGACATAGGAATAGGCCAGGTCGGCCACGAAGTAACGGTTGGTTCCCGTGTTCGGCTGCCGCCATTCGGCGCGCTCCACCCGGCCGTCGGCGACTGGCCACTTGCGCGCAGTTCGCCGCCGCAACCACTGCCGGACGCGCTCGGCCATCACTGCCAGGAAGATCGCTAGCACGAAGACGCCGGATTGCTGGACTTCGGGTGTCACAACTTGTTCCCCTTTGTTGCATCCCACCATAGCCGGGCCCGGCACAGCGCGCAGTGACCTGGGTCACACGGGCGCCGCCCGCCGCTCGCCCCGCGTATACTCGCCCATATCGGAGCACCTTACATGCGTCTGACCTTCATCGCGTTCTTTGTCTTCGCGCTAAGCTTGGCCGCCACTGCTCAGCGAACGCGCGGCCATCGTCCGGCTACGCCCGCGCCGCAACACAGCCTCGAAGAAGATCAGAAGGCCATTGCCGACTTGCAGCGCCGCGACATCGACGCCAATATCGCCGTCGACACCGACAAAATCATGGCCCTTCGCACCGGCGATGTCGTCTACCTCGTGCCCGGGCGCTCTCCCCTGGTGGGACAGGAGGCGGTGCGCAACTACCTGGAGGACATTCGCCGCCAGCTTGCCGATTGGGACATGGTCGGTTACGAAGAACAATGGCGGGAGGTGCAGGTGGCCGGCGATTTCGCCTTCGAGTGGGGCACCATCAACATCCGCGCCCGGCAGGAAAACGAAAAGCGCGAGTCGACCGCGGTGAGGAATGTCATCCAGGTTCTGAAACGCCAGCCGGATGGAGACTGGAAGATCGCCCGCGCCATCTGGAACCTCCAGGCGCCGCCGGCGTCGCTACCGCCGCCCTCGACCAAACCCCCAGACAAGCCCAAAGAGTAGCCACAGCAGTTCCACCGAAAAACACTTATCGAATTCCATCCGTGTCAATCCGTGGTGATCTGTGGCTAGGTTTTTTCCGTAACCCGGATCCGGTGCTGCCATCGCGACCAGAAAAACCACACCACACCGATCACGATGACCGCCAGGATGAGGGCATCGAAACGGTGAAACCAGATTTTCAGGCGCGGATCGGTCTCCCATTTTTCGCCCAGTTTCATCCCGATGTAGGCCAGCATCAGGCACCACGGAAATGATCCGACGAAGGTGTACACGTGAAATCGCAGCCGCGGCATGCGCGCAATCCCCGCCGGCAGCGCGATGAAGGTGCGCACCACCGGCAGCAGGCGGCTGACCAGCACCGTCCAGTTGCCGTAGCGCGCGAAGAAATGGTCCGCCCAATCCAGTTCTTTCTTGCTCAACAAAATGTAGGCGCCGAACCTCTCCACCAGCGGACGTCCACCGTAGTAGCCGATCTCGTAGGCGATCACCGAGCCCACGTTGCAGCCGATTGCCCCGAACAGCGCCACCAGAACTAGCGTGAATGGCTCGCGGTGGTATTGCGCCGCGATCGAGCCGATGGTCAGCGCCCCGGAAAACGGCATGATCACTTCCGACGGCAGCGGGATGCAGGCGGACTCGATCGCCATCAACAGCACGATCCCCGGGTACCCAAGGGTGGAAATTACGGAGATGATGAAGGCGCTCAGCGCCGCAATGATGTTGGCAATCATGAAGGCAGGTACTAAATACTAGGTGCTCGGTACTAAAAATCCTGCGATTCCTGCGTAAACGTGTAGCCCGGCAGAGTCGCACCGTCGCCTGTCTTTTGCACTTTCACGCGAATGGTGTCGGTGGTGGCGGCGGTGGCGTCGGCGATGCGTAGAATTGCGTACTGCGTGAAAACCTCGTTATAGACCTTGGTGACCAGGAAATTCTGCGAGGTCTCGTCCTTGCGCCAGACCTGTCCCAGCTGGATGGATTTCACGGCCATATTGTCGAGAGTACAGCGCGCTTTCTCAACCAACAAGTTGCTAGTTCGGAACAGCCGCGGCGGCTACCGCTTTTCCGGCAGCTTCCCTTCCAGCAGCTCGCCCAATTGTGCCACCGGCACGCGCACGCCCACGATGAACTCCCCGAACAGCGCGTACACCGCGCTCACCTCGTCGAAGCGCATCTCGTAAATCAGCTTCTTGAACACCAGCGGGTCGTCGGCAAACAGGTCAACGCCCCATTCCCAGTCGTCGAATCCGATCGAGCCGGTGATGATCTGCCGCACCGTTCCCGCGTATCGGCGCCCGACTTTGCCGTGCTCGTCCATTTGGCGCTGGCGTTCCTCGATCGGCAGCGTGTACCAGTTCTTCCCCTCGCCGCGCCTCCGGTCCATGGGATAGAAGCAGACATAGCGCGCCGCTGGGATCTCCGGCCATAAACGCGGCTTCATCGCTTCCCGCTGCCGTTCCATGGCCTCGCTGACTTCCCGGTTCCACTCCTCCGAGTGCGGCTCGATGCCGCGTTCCTGCAGCGTGCGATACAGCTTTACCGACGACTCGTACAACCCCAACTCCACGACCGACAGGTACGACTTGCCGATCTCCAGGTAATCGGAGAGCGCCGTGCGCGAGAGTTCCAGCTCGATCTGTTTCAGCTCGTCGAAGCTCTTGCGGAAGTGCACCAGCAGCAGGTCGCCCTTGTGGCCCAGCACGGAGTACAACGCGCTCTGGCCACTCTCCATTCGCGCCAGCACCGGCGCCGCTTCGCTCACCAGGCGTGAGCGCTCCGCCGAACCCAGTTTCCGCCACGTCGGCCAGCGGAAACGCGCCATCTGGTGCAGCACGCTGGCGCCCTCCAGCGTCAGCGGTACCGGAAACAGTTCCGTCGCGCCGCCCTGCAGGCGCGCCTCGCCTCGTAACGAAGATGCCATCCCTTCACTCCAGAACAAACTGGCAGCCCGCTGCCGACATCCATTCTACTCGTGGGGGGTCAAAATCCATTCCCTGTACGCCGCAACCATGACCTGACACCCGGCTCGGTTTTGCGGGCAGGCGAGCGGCTGTTAATATCTCCAGCGCGGCTCGAAAGGGAGCGCTGAATGCCTGATCGCACGCAACGTGAGGCGCCGGAATTGCGCCGCCAGGTTGTCAGCTTTACGTTTTACAAGCTCCAGCCCGAATGGCGCCGTCTGCCCGCGGCGGAAAAGGCGGAGCACCGGCGCGAGTTCGCCTCCATAATCAGCAAGTGGCGCGACAGCGAGCAGATGACCGTGCTCACCTATTCGCTGGCTGGACTGCACTCCGGCGCCGACATGATGCTGTGGCGCATCTGCTATTCGCTGGAGTGCCTGCAGCAGATGCACTCCGAACTGATGCACACGCACTTGGGTTCTTTCCTGGAAACCCCGCAATCCTATCTCGCGATGACCCGCCGCTCGCAATACAAGATCGGGCGCGGCCAGGACGACGAAAACACCATCAAGTGCGGCCACTACCGCTACGCCTCCGTGCTGCCCTTCATCAAGACCCGCAACTGGTACCAGCTCGCCTTTGAAGAGCGGCAGCGCATCGTCAACGAATATGTGGACGTCATCGCCGAATACCCGCGCGTGCGCATGAATACTTTGTATTCTTTCGGCATCGACGACCAGGAGTACGTCCTGGTGTTTGAAACCGACAATCCCGCCGCTGTCGTGGACCTGAAAATGCGCCTGCGCGAAACCGAGAACGCAACCTACATTCAGCAGGACACGCCGGTGTTCACCGGCATCCAGTGCGACACCGGCAAGATGCTGGAGCAGCTGGGCTGATGGCGCGCGGCATTGTTCCCCGCCAGCCGTCTAAGAGCGGCCGCCAGGAGGGCCGAAGAACGCCGGTGCGTGGCGCATCTCCCTTGCAGCACGGTGTTGCCTCCTCACGCGTGAAGCCTCCGCTGAAGTCCGCGGCCAAGGCAAAGCGTCCCGCGAAGACCACTGTTGCCAAGTCTGCGAAAGGCTACAACCCGCTCGCGCCCGAGCGCGTGCAGGAAATTCTCCGGCGGCTCGATGTCACCTATCCCGACGTCACCTGCGCTCTGCAACACAAGAACGCCTGGGAGCTGCTGGTCGCGACCATTCTCTCCGCGCAATGTACCGACGAGCGCGTCAACAAAACTACGCCCGAGCTTTTCCGAAAGTACCCGACCGTGCAGGCTTTCGCCGCGCTCAAACCCGAGCAGTTGGAACCGGACATCCGCTCCACCGGCTTCTTTCGCAACAAGTCGAAGTCGGTGGTCGGCGCCGCGCAAAAACTTGTCAGCGATTTCGGCGGCGAAGTTCCCGCCGAGATGGACCAACTGCTGACTCTGCCCGGTGTAGCCCGCAAGACCGCCAACGTGGTGCTCGGCACCTGGTTCCACAAGAACGAAGGCGTGGTGGTTGACACCCACGTTTACCGCATTTCCCGCCGCCTGGAGCTGACCACCAATACCGATGCCGCCAGGATCGAACAGGACCTGATTCGCATCATCCCGCGTGTGCGTTGGACCAGCTTCAGCCACGAGGTGATCTGGCACGGCCGCAAGCTGTGCGTGGCGCGCTCCCCCAAGTGCATTGATTGCCCGCTGGAAAATATCTGTCACGCCGCCGACAAGACCTGGAGCACCATCGACATTCACAAGAATGCGAAGCCGTAAGCGGGCATGGCGCAGCGCCAATCATCAATTCAAAAATAGCAGTGAAATTAAATCGAGGTAGCGATGGTGGCGACCAGCCCCGGGACCGTGTATTCCCGCGCTTCGATGTCCACGTGCAAACCCAGCTCGCGCATCGTCTGTGAGGTTATCGGTCCGATCGATGCCAGCTTGGTGCCGGTGAGCAGCGCCTGGTTGTTCTTACCCAGCAGTTCCAGGAAATTTCGCACCGTCGAGGAACTGGTGAAGGTGATGACGTCGGGTTTGCGGCGCGGATCGCGCAGCACCTTGGTCAGCTCGCTGCGCGAAGATTCCGGCGCCACCGTCTCGTAGGCCTCGACCACGTCCACCTTGGCGCCGGCTTTCGCCAGTTCGTTGGGTATCACGTCGCGCGCGATTTTGGCGCGTACCAGTAGCACGCGCTTGCTTTTGACTTCCTGTTTCAGCTCCGCCACCACCGCTTCGGCAACGTATTCTTCCGGCATAACGTCCACCGGCAGGCCGTGGTTTTCGATCGCCTTGCTGGTCGCCGGGCCAATGGCCGCAATGTTCAGGTGCAGCAGGTCGGCCTCCGTTTTTCCCACCTTCCCCAGCCGCGCAAACAGCGCCTGGACTCCATTCACGCTGGTGAGGATGAGCCAGTCGTAGTCGAGCAGGCGCGCGATCGCCTGGTCCAGCGGCCGCCACGACGCAGGCTCGCGAATTTCAATGAGGGGAATTTCAATGACCTCGGCGCCGAGCAGCCTTAAGGCCGCTGACAGCGCGCTCGCCTGGTGCCGCGCCCGGCCCACCAGTACGCGCTTGCCCGCCAGGGGCCGTGTCGCAAGCTCTTCCTTTGTGTTCATTCAAACCTTGGCCAATTGTCCGAGGGTCATTTTACGGTTGTTGCGGGGCCGCTGCGGTTTCGCCGTACACTTCCTGCAGGATCAGGTCGCCGCCGCGCTCCAGCAGTCGCTTGCCAACCGTTTCCCCCAACTTCTCGGGATCGCGGCCGGAGGAATTCTCGCGCAGCACCTTGGACCCATCCGGGCGCGCCACCACCGCGGTCAGGTGCACCATGGCGTCCATCACTTCCGCGTAAGCGCCGATCGGCACTTGGCATCCGCCGCCGAGCTGGTTCAACAGCGCCCGTTCGCAGCTGGTTGCGGCGCGCGCGCCGGCATCGTTCAGAAACTCCAGCTCTGCACGCGTCTGCGTATCGCCGCTGCGTACCTCGATCCCCAACGCTCCCTGGCCCACCGCCGGGCACATTACTTCAACCGCCAGCACCGCGCGAACCCATTCCGTGCGTCCCAGCCGGTTCAATCCGGCGGAGGCGAGGATGATGGCGTCGTATTCGCCCTCTTCCAGCTTGCGCAGGCGTGTATCCACGTTCCCGCGCAACGGAAAAATACTCAGGTCGGGACGCAGCGCCTTCAGTTGCGCCTGCCGCCGCAAGCTGCTCGTTCCCACGCGGGCGCGCTGCGGCAAATCGTCAATGCTGTTGAAATGCCGCGACAGGAACGCATCGCGCGGGTTTTCCCGCTTGGTGATCGCCGCGATTTCGAACTCCGGCGCCAACTCGGTCGGCAGGTCTTTCAGGCTATGGACCGCCAGGTCGATGCGGCGCTCCAGCAGCGCTTCTTCGATTTCCTTGGTGAACATGCCCTTGGTTCCGACCTTGGCCAGGGCAACGTCGGTGATTTTGTCGCCGGTGGTCTTGATGATCTCGAGCGCGACCTCGTGTCCTTGCGCGCGCAGCAGGCCGGAAATGTGGTTTGCCTGCCAGAGCGCGAGTTGCGATCCGCGCGAGCCGATGCGCAGGCGCGCCATCAGTGCTTGGCCCCGTTGGCGGCTGATTCCGACTTGTCTTTCTCTGGCTTGCGCTGCAGGTTGAACAGGCGCCGCACCACGTCGATCACCGTCGTGCCCTGTTCTTCGCGCGCAGCCGTCTTCAGCGTCGTGATCGGCGTGTGCATGATCTTGTTGATGATTCCCCGGCTCATCGCCTCGATCGCCAGCTCTTGTTCCGGCGTCAGTTCCCCAAGTCGCCCGCGCACCCGGTCAATCTCCGCCTGCCGGATGGTCTCCAGGTGATCTTGCAGAGAGACGATTGTCGGCACCACGTCCAGCGTCTGCATCCGCGCCAGGAAGCGCTCCACTTCGTCATTGACAATGTCTTCGGCGCGCTGCGCCTCCCGGCCCCGGTCCGCCACGTGGCTGGAGACCACCTGCTGCAGGTCGTCCATGTCGTAGACAAAAATTCCATCCAGCCTGTTGACCTCGGGATCCACGTCGCGCGGCACCGCGATGTCGATGAAGAACATGGGCCGGTTACGCCGGCGCGCCAGGAACCTTTCGGCATGCTCGCGCCGGAAAATGGCCACCGGCGCCCCCGTCGAGGTAATCACGATGTCGGCCTTGTCGGCGGAATCGTAAAGCTGGTCCCACGGCAGCGCCTGCCCTCCGAACTTTTGCGCCAGCTTCTGCGCCCGTTCGTAGGTCCGGTTGTACATGAAAATCGAACCGGCGCCGTGCGCCAGCAGGTGCCGCGCCGCCAGCTCGCACATCTTGCCCGCTCCGACGAGCATGACCGTCTTGCCGGAAAGCGAGCCGAAAATCTTCTTCGCCAGTTCCACCGCCACTGATGCCACGGAGACCGCCGAGCTGCCCACCGCCGTCTCGGTGCGAACCTTCTTGGCCACGGCGAAGGCGCGCGTCACCAGCGCATCCAGTTGCGAGTTCACCGTTCCCACCGCCCGCGCCACCGCGTACGCCTCTTTCACCTGGCCCAGCACTTGCGGTTCGCCCACCACCATCGAATCCAGGCTGGAGGTCACGCGGAACAGGTGGCGGATGGCTTCCTTGTCGGCATATTCGTAGAGGTGCTGGTCGAATTCCCGGGCGTCGATCTGGAAGTACTGGCTGAGGAAGGTGCGCAAGTCGGAACCGCCGTTGCGCGAACGCGCCAGCAGTTCCACCCGGTTGCAGGTAGAAACGATCATCCCTTCTTCCACCCCGGGATGCTGCGCCAGCTGCTGCACCGCCGCCGGCAGCTTCGATTCGGAGATCGCGAACCGCTCCCTCACCTCGAGCGGCGCGGTGCGATGGTTGACTCCGATGAGTTGAAACGTCATTGCGTCACGAACCTGTGGACCCCGCTAAAATAATTCGCCGCCCAGGCGCTGACCGCGGCAATGAAGGCGAAGGTCGCCAGGTACGCGGCCCTCTTCCCACGCCAGCCCGAATTCCAGCGCGTGTACAGCAGCACCATGTAAACCACCCACATCAGCAGCGACAGCAGGATCTTGGGGTCCAGGAAGTACATCGGCCCGAAATGCTCTTGCGCGATCACCGAACCCGCGATCAGCCCGAAGGTCATGAACGGAAACCCCAGCAGCAGCGACTTGTAGCCGATCTCGTCGATCACTTCCAGCGCCGGCAGCCGGCTCAGCATTCCCGCCAGTTGTTTCGCCTTCAGGCTGCGCTCCTGCAGCAGGTACAGGATGCTGGCCCCGAAACTGAGGAACAGCGCCGCGTACCCGGTGAAGATGAGCGCGATGTGCGCGAAAATCCAGCCGCTGCGAACCAGTCGGGAATCAAACAGCGGCGGCGCCTGCGCGATGGAGGAGGCAAACGTCAGCAGGAACACCAGCGGGAACACGAAGATCCCCGGCGACAGGGTTTTATATCGCGCGTAAACCAGCAGGAAAAACGCCAGGATGACGAAGGCCAGCAGCGATTCGGATTCGTGGATCGACGCCAGCGCCAGCGTCAAGTGCCCGGTGGTCATGGCGCTCTCCGCCAGCGAAACCAAGTGAAATACCATCCCCAGGCTGAGCGCCGGCAGCACGATCTTCGACAGGTAATTGCAGGGCCGGCTCACCGCCGCCGTGGCCCACAGCAGCCCGACCGCGTAAAACCCGACCGCGACTTTTAACCATAACAGCGGCATAGATGGGTCCGCCCGCGCGTGCGGCTCGGTCCGGAGTTGCGGGGCGGGAAGCACAATTATAGCCTTCCTGCTCCGTCCTCATGGTGCTTCCCGGGGGCACGCAGGTGCAGTGGAGGTGGTCACAATCGGCTGTGACCTGCGTCACCATGTGCCCGGCAGGCTACTCCACCCCGATTTCCCCCAGCAGCGTCGCGATTTCTCCGCCGTCCAGCGTCAGGCGCCGTCCCGCCTTCAGCATGTCTTCAATCTCGTCAAACCCCTGCAGCAGCCGCATCTTCGCCGCCGCGTACTGCTCCGGGTCGGTAAGCGTCCGTCCGTGCGACGACGCCCACTCATGGGCTGCCTCGTCGGGGACAAACACGCTCACCGAAAAGCGCGTCTTGCGGTCTGCGCTGGCATCGAAAATGTACTCCGTGGCCGCTGTCTCCCCCGGCAGCGAACGGCGTTTCCCGACAAAGTAGTATTCGTATACGTAGCCGGTCTGCGCGCTGTGCGTCTTGATCCTGCGGAGAGCCATACGGGCGCTCAGTCGCCGGGGCTGGTTTCCCTCAGCCGCGCCGCCGCCGTTTCCGACGTCACCGGCGTGAAGTACACCTCCTTGAAGGTGTACGACTTCGACGTCTTCGGCGACAGCGGCAGAATTTCGATGTGCCAGTGGTAATCCTCGTCGATCGTCTTCCAGTAGTTCAGGATCTCGGAACGGTGCAGCGTGTTTGGCGCGGTATGCACCACGAGGTGGAATTGCTCAGTCACGGCCCGGATGCGCAGCAGCGTGCGCCGCAGCAGGGCGCTCAGGTCGCGGATGCCGCCCGGCCGCTGCACCGTGCGCTCGAAAAATGCCTCGTGCGTGCGCGGTAATATCCACGTCTCGTAGGGCACCCGCGGCGCATACGGGCACATTGAAATGTAGTCTCCTCGCGCTTCCACCATCCGCAACGCCTGCTGTTCTTCCTGCGCGATGATGTCGCAGAATACGCACCGTTCTTTCTGCTGGAAGTACTCGCGCCCGGCCCGCAGTTCGTACAGAACCCGCCGTGGAACGAAGGTGCTGGCGGTGATTTGCGATGTGGGATGATCGAATTCCTGCCCCGCCAGGGGTCCGTGGTTCTTGAAAACCGTGATGTACTTGAATCGCCGGTCGCGTTTCAGATCCAGGATGCGATTGGCGGTGAGCAGCAGGAACTCGTCGATTTCCGCATCGCCCACCTTCCACAGGTTGCCGTCGTGGCGCGGATTTTCCACAAGAACTTCGTGCGCTCCCACCGGCGCCATGCGGTCGTATAACCCGTCGCCTCGCCGCCCCGGTTCGCCCTCAATGCGGTACAGCGGGTTAGGATGAACCACCGCGCGTGACGACCACGGCCCGCCGTCCAGTGATGGACGCGTCGCGATCACCTGCGGCCCGCCCGTCCAATCAGGACAAAAATGACAGCGCGTCTCTCCCGCCGGCGACGGCACCTCGTCACCGGTAATGACCCACGAGCGTGTGATTGGATCTTTGCGCAGTTCCATCGGCATCAGGAATTCACTTCCAACGGAAGCATTGTACGCAAAATTCTTACCCGGGCGTAGCGATGCCGCCGCAGCTTGTTATAATCCGCGCAAGTTCCGCCGCCGATGGACGAATTCTCCACCTCGAAGCCCGTGGCCGACGCCGCGCCTGCCACCCCATTGATGCGCCAGTACACCGCCATCAAGCGCGAGCATCCTAACGCGCTTCTCTTCTTTCGCCTCGGCGATTTCTACGAACTTTTTTTCGAGGACGCGGTCGTCGCTGCCCGCGAGCTCCAGATCACGCTCACTTCGCGCAACAAGGAGAAGGGCGTCGCCGTCCCCATGTGCGGCGTTCCCTATCACGCCGCCGAGGGCTACATCTCCAAGCTGATCAAGAAGGGTTACAAGGTCGCCATCTGCGACCAGGTCGAAGACCCGCGGCTCGCCGGGAAGCTTGTCAAGCGCGCCGTCACCCGCGTGGTCACCCCCGGCACCGCTGCCGATTCCTCGCTGGGCTCCGAGGAAAACAATTTTCTTGCCGCGGTTGCGCGTGTCCCTGGCGGCGCCGCTCGTCAGGCAGTCGCCGGTTTTGCCGTCCTCGATCTTTCCACCGGCGAGTTTCGCGCCACCGAGTTCACCGGCGACACCGCCGAACGCCGCGTCCTGGAAGAGTTGGAACAGCTGCGCCCGCGCGAAGTCCTGTTCGGTTCTTCCCTGCCCCTGTTTGAACTCAGCCATGGAGCGCGCTCGCCCTCGAGCGCGGGCTGGACCGAAACCCCGCTCGACGACTGGGTCTTCTCCCCGGATTACGCCCTCCCCCTGGTGGAAAATCATTTTGGCGTTCTCTCGCTCGAAGGCTTCGGTCTTGCTGGCCGTCCGGCGGCAGGGGCGGCCGCCGGCGCCATCCTTCATTACGTCCGCAGCACGCAGCGCGGGTCGCTCGATCACGTCGACCGCATCGGCTTCTATGAACGCCAGGACTGCCTCGTGCTCGACGCCGTCACGGTCCGCAATCTCGAGCTGGTCGAGCCGCTGTTCTCCGGCTCCGGCGACGCCGTCACATTGTTTCGTGCCATCGATCACAGCCTGACGCCCATGGGCAAGCGCCTGCTCCGCGCCTGCATGTTGCGCCCGTCCATCGCCGCCGGGGAAATCAACCAGCGCCTGGACGCGGTCGAGGAACAGGTGCGCGCCACCGTCGAACGCGAGGAGTTGCGCCGAGCCCTTGAGGGCGTCTTCGACATCGAGCGTCTCCTCAGCCGCATTACTTTGGAGACGGCGAATCCCCGCGACCTGCTGGCGCTGGCCGCGTCCCTGGCTCGGCTGCCGGGAATTCGCCAAGCCCTGGGGCGCTTCCGCAGCCAGCGCCTCGTCTCCTTGCTCGCTTCTCTGGACGATCTCGCTGACCTGCGCGCCCGCATTGAGAGCACGCTGGTCGAAGAACCGCCTTTGACCCTGGCGGATGGCGGTGTCATCCGCGCCGCCATCGATTCCGAACTCGACGAGCTGCGCACCCTCAGCCGCAACAGCAAGCAGTTCCTGGCGCAAATCGAGGAACGCGAGCGCCAGCGCACCGGCATCGCCTCGCTGAAAGTGAAATTCAATTCCGTTTTCGGCTATTACCTCGAGATCAGCAAGGCCAATCTCCACCTCGCGCCCTCCGATTACGAGCGCAAGCAGACCCTGGTCAATGCCGAGCGCTTCACCACCCCCGAGCTCAAGCAGTACGAAGCCAGGATCCTCGATGCGCAGGAGAAAATAGTCGACATCGAGCGCCGCCTCTTTGCCGAACTGCGCGCCGCCATCGCCGGTGAAGCGAAGCGGATCCGCCAAACCGCGCTCGCGGTCGCGCAGGTCGATGTGCTGGCCGGACTCGCGCACCTCGCCGCCGCCAGCGATTATTGCCGCCCGCAATTCGTGGACAGCGGTGAAATCGAAGTTCGCCAGGGACGTCATCCCGTGGTCGAGCGCCCCGAGCTCACCGGCAGCGCCGACCGATTCGTTCCCAACGATCTCTACTTGAATTCCACCAGCGACACCATCCTCGTACTCACCGGCCCCAACATGGGCGGCAAGTCGACTTATCTTCGCCAGGCCGCCCTCATCGTGATCCTCGCCCAGATGGGTTCGTTCGTTCCGGCGCGTTCGGCCCGGCTCAGCGTGGTCGACCGCATCTTCACCCGCATCGGCGCCAGCGACAATCTTGCCCGCGGACGATCCACCTTCATGGTGGAGATGACCGAGACCGCCGCCATCCTCAACACCGCCACGCCCAGTTCCCTCATCCTCCTCGATGAGGTCGGCCGCGGCACCGCCACCTACGACGGCCTCGCCATCGCCTGGGCCGCTATCGAGTACATCCACGCCCGCACTCGCGCCCGGACGCTGTTCGCCACCCACTATCATGAGCTCACCGAACTTGCCGATCGGCTTTCCGGCGTTAAGAACTACCACGTCGCGGTGAAGGAGAATGCCGGCGGCATCGTCTTCCTGCGCAAGGTCGAGCCCGGCGCCGCCGATCGCAGTTACGGCATCGAGGTCGCCAAGCTGGCCGGCCTGCCCCCCGAGGTCATCGCCCGCGCCCGTGAAGTTCTCACCGAGCACGAATCCGCCGAGCATCGCCTCACCAGCGAACTGGCCTCCGACGAACTCCATCCCGGCTCGGTGCAGCTCACCATGTTCACGCCCCTGTCGCAAAAAATCGTCGACCAGTTGCGCGACGCCGATCTCGACCACCTCACCCCGCTGCAAGCACTCAACCTGCTGCACGCGCTGCAGCAGCAGCTCAAGTAATTGAAACCGATACTTTAGTTAAGCTATGTAAATGTCCAAATTCAAATCTACTTCCGACCTGATCAAACAAGTGGGGCAGATCCTCGTCATGGGCTTTGATGGCACCGAAGCCTCGACTCGCCTGCGCTCCATGATCTCCAGCTTGCAGCCCGGCGGCATCATCCTCTTCAAGCGCAACATCACCGCCGCGCGCCAGACCTGGGACCTTCTCCGCGAAACTCAGAAGTGCATCGTCACCCCCGCCTTCCTCTGCGTCGACATGGAAGGCGGCACCGTCGATCGCCTGAAAGATCTCATCGCTCCCGCGCCTTCCGTTGCCGACATCGCCGCCAGCAACAACAAAAAACTTTTCCGTCTCCATGGACGCGTGCTCGGCGATGAATGCCGCCTGCTCGGCTTCAACGTCGATTTTGCCCCGGTGCTGGACCTGGGCTTGGAACCGTCGCGAAAAGTACTGACCTCGCGCACCGCTTCCGACGATCCCAAGAAAATTGCCGCTTACGCCCGCGAGGTCCTTCACGGCCTTAAGGACGCGCGCGTCCTCGGCTGCGGCAAGCATTTTCCCGGCCTCGGCTCCGCCAACCTGGACACTCACAAGTCGCTGCCGCTTATCAAGACCCCCGCCTCACAACTGCTGGTGGATCACCTTTATCCCTATCGCGAATTGCACCGGCAACTGCCGTTCGTGATGGTCGCGCATGCTGCCTATCCCGCCATTACCAAGGACAAAACCCCGGCCAGCCTCTCGCGCAAATGGATTTCCGACATCCTGCGCAAGCGCATCGGCTATCGCGGGCTTGTCTTATGCGACGATCTGGAAATGGGCGGGGTGCTGGCCGCGGCGTCGGTGGAAGAGGCCGCTGTCGAAACTCTCAGGGCGGGCTCTGACATTTTCATGGTCTGCCACAATGAGGAAATGGTCTGGCGCTCTTACGAAGCGGTTCTGACCACTGCCGAGCGCGATCGCAAATTTGCCTCTATGGTCGCCGAGAAGGCGCGGCGCGTGCTTTCATTCAAGAAGCGCGCCCCCGAACTGAAACGCCACGCCCCGCCGCCGACCGGCGAAACCGTCGACCGCCTGCGCCGCGAAATCTGGGAACTCAGCGAAGAAGGTCGCCTGGTGCAGACCGCCAATGCGTGACCCATAAACACCGGCGTCACCGGAAATGGTGCACCGCGAAAATTTCGAATTTCAAATTGCAAATTACAAGCACGTGCCCCATTCTCATCTTAAGTCTTCAATCTGCATGGGAGCGCACCCGTGATTGTTGCCGGCGTGATGAGCGGCACCTCGGCCGATGGCATTGACGTTGCCATCGTGCGCGTCCTCGGCCGCGGCTTTCGCACCCGCTTCGAACTTCTTCATCACTCCACGTTTCCCTTCGCACAGCGCGTGCGCCGTTCCGTCCTGGATTTCATGAACGCGCAGGAGGCCAGTGTCGCCGACCTCTCGCGGCTCAATTTCCTGCTCGGCGGCCTCTACGCCCGCGCCGTCACTGCCGCCGCCAAGCGCGCCCGCATCTCTCTCGATCTGGTCGGCTGCCACGGTCAGACCATCTATCACCAGGGCACGCCCCGCGCCTATCTCGGCGCCAGCGTAGCCTCCACCTGGCAGATCGGCGAAGGCGCGGTGATTGCCGCACGCACGGGCGTTCCCGTGGTCAGCGACTTTCGTCCGGCCGACATGGCCGCCGGCGGCACCGGCGCTCCCCTCGTTCCCTTCCTTGACTACATCGCCTATCGCCATCGCCGTCGCGTGCGCATCGTGCAGAACATCGGAGGCATCGCCAATCTCACCGCCATTCCTGCCAAGGCAACGCCCGAGCAGGTCATTGCTTTCGATACTGGCCCCGGCAACATGGTCATCGACGCCGTTACCGAAAAACTCTTCAACAAGCCTTTCGACCGCGACGGCCGCATTGCGGCGCGGGGCCGCGTCCTCGACGTCGTTCTATCGGAATTTCTGCATCAGCCGTTCTTCCGCCGCCGTCCGCCCAAGACCGCCGGCCGCGAGGAGTTTGGCCGCGAGTTCGTAGCCGACTTCCTCCGCCGCTGCCGCCGTGCCGCCAAGGAAGATATCGTCGCCACCGCCACCGCCCTTACCGCCTGCTCCATCGCGGACGCGGTGCGCACTTTCGTGGCCCCGGCCTCGGCGAAGAAATTTCGAGAGATGATCGTCTCCGGCGGCGGCGCCAACAACAAAACCATGCTCTCCATGCTCGGCGCGGAACTTCCCGGCGTGAAGCTGCGTGCCTCGGACGAATTCGGCTTGCCGGCTGAAGCCAAGGAGGCGGTCGCCTTTGCCGTCCTCGCCTACCAGACCTGGCGGCGCCTGCCGTCGAATATTCCTTCCGCCACCGGCGCCAATCATCCCTCCGTGCTCGGCAAAATTTCCTACCCCTAGCCGCGGCGGTCAGCCATGCCGCTAATATTGAGGCGTGGCAATCGGCTACCATCAATGACGTGAATTCGCTCCGTTAACCTGAAACTTTGAAACTTGAAACTTTGAAACTTCTCGGCTCCGTCATCGCTGTCCTCTGTGGTTTAGGACTTCTCGGCTGTTCGAAGAAGCCCGAAGCCAATACCCTGGTCATGATCATCGAGAGCAGCCCCACCAATCTCGATCCCCGGGTTGGAATTGACGCTTACTCGGAGCGCATTGACGAGCTGCTCTTCGACGCCCTGGTCCACCGCGACGAGCACTTCAACCTGCAGCCGTGGCTGGCCACCAGTTGGGACATTCCCGACCCGCTGACCTACGTCTTCCACCTGCGCTCCGGCGTGCGCTTCCACGACGGACGCCCGCTCACCGCGCGCGACGTCAAGTGGACCTTCGACTCCATCATGAACCGCACCATGCGCACGGTGAAGACCGGCACCTACCGCTTCGTCGACCACGTGGACGCGCCCGACGACACCACCGTCGTCTTCCATCTGAAAGAACCCTGGGCCTCGCTGCTGTGGAACGTTGCCAACGACGCCATCGGCATCGTGCCTTTCGGCAGTGGCGGCGATTTTTATCGCAACCCGGTCGGCTCCGGGCCCTTCCGCCTGGTCAGCAATCAGCAGGACCGCGAAGTCGTTCTCGAGCGCAACGATCAGTACTGGCGCGAGCGGCCGCGCATTCCACGCGTCCGCATGATCGTCGTGCCTGACACCACCACGCGCGCGCTGGAACTGCGAAAGGGCAGCGCCGACGTTGCCCTCAACGCGCTCACCGCCGACATGGTGCTCGCCCTCCGCAAAGATCCCCGCCTGGAAGTCCAGCAGACGCCCGGCACCGTGCTCAACTACGTCGCGCTCAATCTCCGCGATCCGATCTTGCGCGACCCGCGCGTGCGCCAGGCGCTCGCCTATGCCCTTGACCGTCGCCCGCTGATTCATTATCTGTGGCGCGATGAGGCACGCCCCGCCTACACCATCCTTCCGCCGCAGTCGTGGGCCTTCACGGCCGACCTTCCCGCTTACGACTTCAACCCGCAGCGTGCCCGCGATCTTCTGGACGCCGCCGGCTACCCGGCCAGGAACGGCACGCGCTTTCACTTAACCATGAAGACCTCCACCGAGGAGAACTCTCGCCTTTTGGCTGCAGTTCTGCAGCAGCAGTGGCGCGCCGTCGGCGTCGAACTTGATATCAAGACCTTTGAGTTCGCCACCTTTTTCTCCGACGTGCAAAAGGGAGCATTCCAGCTCTATCCCCTGCGCTGGATCGGCGGCAACAACGACCCCGACATGTTCCAGTACGCCTTCCATTCCGCCTTCACCCCGCCTGCCGGCGCCAATCGCAGCTACTACGCCAATCCTGAAGTCGATCGCCTGATTGACCTGGCGCGCCGCGAACTCGACCCGCAAAAGCGCAAGCAGATGTACCTGCGCGTCCAGCAATTGCTCGCCGAGGACCTCCCCTACCTCAACCTCTGGTACCTCGACAACGTAGTCGTGCATTCCCGCCGGACGGCAAATTTCCAGATCAGTCCCGCCGGCAATTACGACTTCCTCACCACGGTCGAGCTCAAGCCTTGATTTTGTCGACTATCGACCGTCGGCCGTCGACGGTTGCCTCCGTGTTACCATCCAACGTTTAGAATTCGACCGTGCGCATCCTCTTTATCGGCGACATTTTCGGCAAGCCCGGACGCGTCAGCGTCAAGGAGCACCTGCCCGCCTTCGTCAAGCAGCGGCCGGTTGATCTGGTCATCGCCAACGCCGAAAACGCCGCCGGCGGATTCGGCCTCACGCCGCCCATCATCGACGAGCTTTTCGATCTCAACATCGCCGTGCTCACCACCGGCAATCATGTCTGGGACAAGCGCGAGATCATCGACTACTTCCATTCGGCCAACGGCAATCCTCACAGTCCGGCGCGCCGCGTGCTTCGGCCCGCCAACTATCCCCAGGGAACGCCCGGCATCGGCATGTACGAAGGAACCGTGGGCGATATTCCCTACGCCGTCATCAATCTCCAGGGCCGGGTTTTCCTGCCCCAAAATGACGATCCCTTCCGCCTGGCTGACGCGCTCATCGCAAAGACCAAGGCCAAGGTCATCCTCGTCGACATCCACGCCGAAGCAACCTCGGAAAAGGTCGCCATGGGCTGGTATCTTGACGGCCGCGTGACCGCGGTTCTCGGCACCCACACCCACATTCCCACCGCCGATACCCGCATTCTGCCCAACGGCACCGCTTATCAGACGGACGTGGGCATGACTGGTCCTTATGACAGCGTGATTGGCGTGCAGAAAGAACTGGTGATCCACCGTTTTCTCACCAACATGCCCGCTCGCTGGGAGGCGGCGCATGGCGACGTTCATTTCTGCGGCGTGTATGTGGAGTGCGACCAGCACACCGGCCGCGCTACCGCCGTCGAGCGCATCATGATTCCCGGCCGCCAGGGTGCGAGCCTGTAAGGCCGCCCAGGATTGAATGGAAACATCGCGCGCCGCCGCATCTCCGTTCCGCTGGTGGGAAGCAGACGCCTACCTGTTCGACATTGACGGCACCCTGCTGAACTCGCGCGACGGCGTCCACTACCACGCCTTCCGCAACGCGCTGCGCGCCCTGTTCGGCATCGAGGGCACGATCGATGGCGTGCCCGTCCATGGCAATACCGACCTCGGCATCCTGCGCGCTGTGCTCGCGCGTGCCGGGGTTTTCGGCGAGGAGTTCGAGCGCAAGCTGCCCGACCTGGCACGCTCCATGTGCGATGAGGTCCGCCGCAACGCCGCCGGCATTCAAGTTGAACTCTGCCCTTCCGTCCGCGAACTACTGGAGTCCCTGCGCCAGAGAGAAAAACTGTTAGCCGTAGTTTCCGGCAACCTGGAGCCGATTGGCTGGACGAAGCTGGAAGCCGCCGGGCTGCGGCATTATTTCGACTTCGGATCTTTCAGCGATCAACTGGAATTGCGCGAGGACATCTTTCGTCACGGCATCAGCGAAGCCCGCCGCCGGCTCGGCGCTGCTGCCCGCGTCTGCATCGTCGGCGACACTCCCTCTGACATTGCCGCCGCGCGCGCGGTGCAGGCGCCCATCGTAGCCGTCGCTACGGGAATTTTTCCCCGCGACCAGCTTGTGGCGCTCCATCCCGACCTGTGCGTGAACTGTTGCACCGATTTGCTGAACGGCACATGACGCGCTACTTCGGTTGCTTCGCCATGAAGTCCACCAGCCGCTTCAACTGCTCGTACGACAACGAGCCTAGATTATTAATGCGACGGCCATTGACGTAGAGCGTCGGCGTTCCGGTCACGTCCACTTCCTTGCCCAGCGCCATCGACTGCTTGATGCGCTGCTCGGTCGCGGCTTGATTGGCGCAGGCCGCCACCTTCTGCCCATCCACTCCCGCGCCGGCAGCCAATTGCGTCAGCTTTCCTTCCGCCTTGGTGCCCGCGTCGTCGGTGTTGTTCGTCTCCGTCGTAATCTGCTCCTGCGCGGCATACACTGCATCCACATATTTCCAGAACGCCGCTGGATTTTCCCGGTGCACGCAGTCGCCGTACTCCGCCGCCTTCATCGCCCAATGATGGGCCATGGTCAGCGGAAATTGCTGAAAGACAAACCTGGCGTTGGGCTCATCCGCGATCAGCTTCTGGATCTCGGGCAAGGCCGCTTTGCATGCCGGACATTGCAGGTCGGCAAACTCCACTATCGTCACCGGCGCATTCGCCGGACCGCGCGACGGTCCGTTGATTCCCTTGAGCAGCTTGGCGCGATTGGCGGCGAATGGGTTGGCGCCGAATGGAATCACTTCGCCCATCAAGGCGTGCTTTCCGTCCGCGGTCACCATGAACGCCGCCGCGCCGCGTCCCTGCGGCGTGTTCATCAACACCGTGACCTGTGTCAAGTCCGACACCGCCCGCGGCTTGATCTCGCTGATCGTCCACGTTACCGCCGGGTTGGGTCCTCCGGTCATCTGCCGCACGAAGCTGTTGATCGCCGCATCGGACGGCCGTTCTCCCTCGCCCGGAAACGCCACCATGTTGCCGGCGACCGCTTGTTTCTGTCCCCGCAGAACGTACAGCTTGCGCTCGCCATTGTTCTTCGCCGACTTCATGTTCACGTCGATTTCTGCGATGCCGGCTGCATCCGAAGGCTTGATGTTGGCGACAGTCCAGGAAACGTCCTGCTCAAAGCCGAACATCTGGCGCAGGAACGTATCCACAATCGCCTTGGACGGCAGTGCTGTGGCGGCTGTCTTTTGCGCTCCACCCGGCGTGGTCGGTTTCGGTTTTGCCGGCTCCTGTGCCGGCACGATTACGGCGAGCCCCACCAGGCTCGCTATTGCAACAAAACGGCGCATGCGGTCCTTTCGAATCGAGGTACCAAGGATCTCGCGGTGTTGGAGGGTTCACAGCTCCCCTGCAATCGACCAACATCCGAAACCTTGGAAACCTCGCAAACCACTTTAATAATCTGCCTTTGCGGCAATCGGAAAACGTCGGCCCACTCCGAACGCTTTTTCGGAAATTTTTAATCCCGGCGCCGCCTGCTGGCGCTTGTATTCCGAGCGCTCCACCATGCGGATGACGTTGCGCACCAGGTGGAGGTCGTAACCGCGCTCCTCGGCAATCTGCTCCGCGCTCTTGTAATCCTCGATGTAATCCTCCAGCACCGTATCCAGAACATCGTAATCCGGCAGCGAGTCGCTGTCTTTCTGGTTGGGGCGCAGCTCCGCCGAAGGCGGCTTCTCCAGCGTGGAGCGCGGAATCACCGGCTTGCGCGAATTCACGTAGTGCGCCAGCCGATAGACCATGGTCTTGGGCACGTCGGAAATCACCGCCAGACCGCCGACCATGTCGCCGTACAAAGTGCAGTACCCCACCGCCAACTCCGACTTGTTCCCGGTGCTCAGCACCATGGAGGAGAACTTGTTGGATAATGCCATCAACAGCGCGCCGCGGATGCGCGCCTGAATATTCTCTTCCGTCACGTCCTCTTCCCTCGCCGCGAACACCGGCTTCAACGCCTTCAGGTAAGTATCGAACATTTCAGTGATGCGGATCAGCTCGAAGCGAATCGCCAGGTTCCCGGCGAGCGCGCGGGCATCGTCAATGCTGCCGCGTGAAGAGTATGGTCCTGGCATACCGACGCCGGTGACGTTCTGGTTGCCGAGCGCGTCGGCGGCGATGGCCGCGGTCAGCGCCGAATCGATCCCGCCGCTCAGACCCACCAGCACGCGATGGAAGCCGCACTTGCGCACGTAGTCGCGTGTACCCAGCACCAGCGCCGCATAGACGCTGCCCTCCAGGCCTTCGACCTGCGGATGCACGTCGCCGGCGAGATTCTCGGTATCGAAGAAAATCAGGTCTTCCTCGAAAGACTTTGCCTGCGCCACCACGCGGCCATCGGGCGCAATCACCACGCTGGAACCGTCGAACACCAGGCTGTCATTGCCGCCCACCTGGTTGACCATGGCCACCGGGGCCCCATATTCCTTCGCCAGCGCTGCCAGCATGTTCTGCCGCAGTTCGCGCTTGCCGGCATAGAACGGCGACGCCGAGATGTTCAGCAGCAGGTTGCCGCCGCCGCGCATCAGTGCTTCCACCGGGTCGAAGCCATACAGCCGCCGGTTCCAGAAGCTTTTGTCGTTCCAGGCATCCTCGCAAACGGTGAGCGCGATCTTGCGCCCGCACAGAGGCAGCAACTCCTGCTTGGCGGCGGGCGCGAAGTTCCGCGATTCATCAAAAACGTCGTAAGTGGGCAGCAGCATCTTCGACTGCAGGAACGCCGCTTGCCCGTCCCGGGTCATGGCAGCGGAGTTCATCACCGACTTCCCGGTCTCGGCGTGGGCCGGGGTTACCAGTCCGCAGATCACGGCAATGCCGCGGGTCTCATCGGCTAATCGTTGCAGCATCTCCTGGTTGCGGTTGACGAAGCTGGGGTTCTCCACCAGGTCGCGCGGCGGGTAGCCGCAGATGGAAAGTTCGGGAAACATGGCGACAGTTGCACCCGCCGCCAGCGCGCGCCGCGAGAACTCTACGATCTTGCCGCAATTTCCGCTGAAATCGCCGATGGTGGTATTGATCTGCCCGAGCGCAATCTTCACAGTTCAGCTCTTCGCTTTACCCCTTGGCTTGGAACAACTCGCGAATCCATCATAACGGTGATTCACCGGCGATCGATCGGCACGTAGTGCTGCGGGTAGGGCGGCCCGATGTAGTCGGCGCGCGGGCGGATCAGGCGGTTGTCGTTGAGCTGTTCCATGACGTGCGCCGTCCAGCCGCTGATGCGGGAAACCGCGAACACCGGCGTGAACAGGTCCACATCGATCCCGAGCGTGTGGTAGGTGGAGGCGGAATAGAAATCGACGTTCGCGTTCAGCTTCTTCTCCCCCTTCAGGTATTTTTCGATCTTGTCGGAATACTGCCACCACTTGGCCTGGCCGCTGGATTCTCCCAGTTCGCGCGACATCTGCCGCAAGTGCGTCGCTCGCGGGTCTTCGGTGTGATAGACGCGATGGCCGAAGCCGGGAATTTTCTTCTTCTGCGCCAGCATTCCCTTGATGTGCTCCACCGGGTCGGCGCCGGCCTTGTCGAGTTCCGTCAGGATCTTGAAAACGGCCTCGTTGGCGCCGCCGTGCAGCGGTCCTTTCAACGCGCCGATGCCGGAGGTGATGGCGGAATGCATGTCGGAGAGCGTCGCGGCGGTCACGCGGGCGGCGAAGGTGGAGGCGTTGAGCTCGTGATCGGCATGGAGAATCAGGGCGATGTCGAGCGCGCGCTCGGCGGTTTTCGAGGGCGGCTCGCCGTTCAACATCAACAGGAAATTTGCGGCGTGCGAGAGCGAGCGGTCCGGTTCGGCGATGGGACGTCCCTTGCGCACCCGGTCGTAGGCAGCCACGATCATGGCCAGTTGCGATGTCAGGCGCACCGATTTGTGCAGGTTCGCCTCCGGCGTGTTCAGCTTGTCCTCGGGATCGTAGAACGCGAGCGCCGACACGGCGGTGCGCAGCACATCCATCGGCAACGCCTGGCGCGGCGCCTGGCGGATCAAGTTGACGATAGCAGGGTCCAGTTTTCTCTCGTCGGCCAGGTTGCGCTTCAAATCGCGCAGCTCTCCGGCGGACGGCAGCTTGCCGAACCAGAGCAGGAAGCAGGTTTCTTCAAACGTGGAATTGTCGGCAAGTTCGTGGATATCAATGCCGCGATAGGCCAGGATGCCACGGTCGCCATCGATGTAGCAGATGCTGGAAACAGCCGCAACCACGCCTTCCAAACCCTTGGGCGTAAGAGTGCTCGTGGACATAAAATCCTCGCAATCCTATTGATGCGGGTTGAGACGCAGGTGACGCAGGGCCCGGCGATGTCGAATGGGTGAGACTCGTTAACATACCGCAAACATTCTCCAATTCCAAATCGGCCCGCCCGTGAGAGCAACGCCACCACCGCCGTTGTCGAGCGGTGAACGCCAGCGTATATTGAACAGTTTTGCTGCCGCAGGCGTACGCGGTATGCCGGCAGCCTTTTTTATGCCGTGAAACTCACCATTCATGCCGGATGGCATGGGAGACATACAATGTTCAAACGCGCAGTTCTGCTGATTCTTACCGCACTATTACTCGCCGGAGCGGCTACGGCCGACGAAGGCATGTGGCTTTTTAATGCATTCCCCGCGGCCCGGGTCAAAGCGAAATACGGCTTCGAACCCACCCAGGAATGGCTCGACCACGTCCGCCTGTCCTCAGTTCGTTTCAATAATGGAGGCTCGGGATCGTTCGTTTCCCCCACCGGCCTGACCTTCACCAACCACCACGTCGGCGCGGTGTGCGTGCAGCAGCTTTCCACCGGCGGCAAGGACTTCATGAAACAGGGCTTCTACGCCAAGACGCAGGCGGAGGAGGCCAGGTGCCCCGACCTGGAACTCAATGTCCTGCAAAGCATCGAGGATGTCACGGCACAGGTGCAGGACGCGGTGAAGGCAAACATGTCGGCGGCGGAGGCGGGCACGGCGCAGCGCTCCGCGATGTCGGCCATCGAAAGCGAATGCGCCAAGAGCACCGGGCTGCGTTGCGACGTGGTGACTCTCTACGCCGGCGGACTTTATAACCTGTATCGCTACAAAAAATACACCGACGTTCGACTGGTATTCGCACCCGAGTTTGACGCCGCATTTTTTGGCGGCGATGCCGATAACTTCGAGTACCCCCGCTACGATCTCGACATCACGTTTTTCCGCGTTTATGAGAACGATAAGCCGGCACAGCTCACCAATTACTTTAAGTGGTCGAAGGCCGGCGTCAGCGACGGCGAACTGATCTTTGTCTCCGGCAACCCGGGCTCGACCGGGCGGCTGTTGACCACCTCACAACTGGAGTTCCTGCGCGATACCAGCTATTCCTGGCGGCTGCAAAACCTGAAGGAATTGATCCAGGCTCTGAAGGCCTATTCCGGGCAATCTGCCGAAAATGCCCGCCGCGCGCAGGAAGATATTTTCGGGATGGAAAATTCGCTGAAAGCGATCACCGGCTACCGGTCCGGCCTGCTCGATCAGAAGTTAATGGCAACCAAACAGCAGGCGGAAAATAAGCTGAAGCAGGATGTGGCGGGCGATGCCAAGAAGAAGCAGCAGTTCGGCGATCCATGGGCGGACACCGCGCGGGCGGAGGCAACGTACAAGCAAATTTTCCTGCCGCTGACCTACGTGGAGCGGCGCGCCGGCTTCCGCGGCGACTTGCCCGGCTTCGCGCGCATCCTGGTGCGGGCCGCCGTCGAAAAGCAAAAGCCCAGTGGCCAGCGGCTGCGTGAATACCGCGAGTCGGCGCTCGCGTCGCTGGAGCAGCAATTGTTTTCCACGGCTCCCATCTACAAGGATGAGGAGACCGTGCTGCTGACCGAATCGCTGCGCCAGATGCAGCGCGACTTGAAAAGCGATACCGTGGTGGCACAGGTTCTCAATGGCCAGGACCCTGCCCAGGTGGCGAAGACCCTCATCGAAGGCAGCAAACTGGACGACGTGGCGGTCCGCAAGCAGTTGTACGAAGGCGGGCAGGCAGCAGTGACTGCCAGCACCGATCCCCTGATCATCCTCATGCGCAATATCGACCCGGAAGCCCGCAAATACCGCACCCAGTACGACGATGAAGTCGAGTCGGTGGAACGGCGCAGCGGCGCCACGCTGTCCAAGATCCGCTTCGCGGAACTGGGGACGAATTTCTACCCCGATGCTACCTTCACGCTTCGCCTCAGCTATGGCGCGGTGAAGGGTTACACCGAGGACGGGCGCGGCAGTGTCGTTCCCGCGGGAACCAAGCTGCCGTATTTCACGAATTTCGCGGGTGCCTTCGAGCACGCCGCCAAGCACAACAACCAGCCGCCCTATAAACTGCCGGCCAGCTGGATGCAGAACAAGTCGAAAATCAACCTCCAAACGCCGCTGAATGCGATTGAGACCGCCGACATCATCGGCGGCAACTCCGGCAGCCCGGTGGTCAACAAGGCGGGCGACGTGGTGGGCATCATCTTCGACGGAAACATCCAGTCGCTTCCCTGGAACTTCCAGTACGAAGACGGGATTGGCCGCTCGCTGCACGTGGATTCGCGCGGCATCCTGGAAGCACTCCGCCACATCTATGGCGCAACCCGAGTGGCCGATGAATTGGAGGGAAAGACGGCGGCAGCAAGCGCCGGCGCTGCCAAAAAATAAGAAATAAGAATCGGCGGTAGTGAGTCGTTGGCGTTGGATCCTTGGTGTTCGCGCAACAGTCAGGTTGCGAACGACCAATGAACAATGACCAACGACTTTCTTATTCCGCCCAGACGGTGAGCGCGGTCTTCCCGAGAATCTGCTCGCGGACTTCGGGTCGCAGCGGCAGCGTTTTGAAGTCATCAAGGTTGCGCTTCATGTCGGGCACGCCGGGTCCGGGCCAGTCGGTGCCAAAGAGGGTCTTGGATGCGATCTCCTCCAGGCGCGGAAAATACTTCAACAGAGTTTTCGGCGGGATGCCGCTAATATCCAGATAGACGTTGGGATGGCGGCGAACCAGGAAAAATGCGGTGTCCATCCACAGCGGGCGGCCCCCGTGCGCCAGCAGGATCTTCAACTGGGGGAAGTCAACCGCGACATCGTCGACGTAAATGGGATCGCCGAACTTGTTGCGCGCTCCGGGAAAAATTGACGTGCCGGTATGAAACATGACCGGGATGCCGTTGGCTTCGGCGGCGCGGTAGAGGATTTCCAGTTCCTTGACGCCGCGCAGGTAATCGTTGGGATAAAGCAGCTGGTGCGGAGGATGGATCTTGATCAGCCGGATGCCGAGCCGCAGCAATTGCTCGACATCGGCCATGAAATTGTTGGAATGGCGCGGATGCAATGAGCCGCACGGGATCAGCCGCCGCCGGTCTTCTTTCACGTAATTGGCGACAAATTCGTTGACCGCGCCGGTGAACCCAATCACCTCCGGCGCCACGTAGTTGATCAGCACCACGCGATCGATGCCCGCCTTGTCCATGTGATGGAGAAAGGCGCGCGGCGAGCGGCAGAACTCTTCGATCTGGGGGAACTCCGGGCGCTTGGCCTTCATCAGGCGCAGCGCTTCCGGCTTGAGCAGCTCGAGGGGCTGAATGTGGATGTGGCAGTCGGTAATCATTGACGATCGGCGGCAGCGTCCATCAGCGCGCGCTTGGTGAACACGCGAATCATCTCCCGCCGATACTCCGGCGTCAATGCCGAGGTCGTCAGCGGCTTGGCCGTGCGCGCCGCCAGTTCCCCGACATGCGACGCCAACTCTTCGTCCACTTCCCTGCCCGCCAGTGCCTCGCTTGCGCCCTTCACCACCAGCGGCGCCGGATTGACCGCGGTGATGGCAACCTTGGCCTCGGTGACGTGGCCATTGCTGCGCTTCAGCGCCACCGCGATACCGGCCAGGGGGTAGTCAATAGAGCCGCGAATGCGCAGCTTCCGATAGACGCCCCGCCAGCCCGAAGTCCGCGCCGGCAGCAGCACGCGCGTGAGCAGCTCGTTTTTCTCCAGCTGCATGCGCGCGTCGCCGACGTTGGTGTAGAACTCGCTGAGCGCAACCCGGCGCGTCCCACGCGGCCCCGCAATTTCGATTTCAGCTTCCAGGCAAAGCAGCGCCGGCGGCGTGTCCCCGGAAAACGCCGCCCAGCATTTGGTTCCGCCGGGCGCGACGTGGCAGAGGTCGCCGTCCTGATGTGCGGGGTCCCCGGCCAGCCCCGCCGGCCGGGGTGCCTTGATGCAGAAGCCGCACGATTTCCGCCACGCCAGTGACTGGTTGTACCAGAGACAGCGCGTGTCGAGGCAGATGTTCCCGCCGATCGTGCCCATGTTGCGCAGCAGCGGCGAGGCCACCGTCTTGGCCGCCTCGTGCAGCACGCGATAATTGCGCGCAACCTCCGGCGAGCGCTCGATCGCGGTCAGCGTTGTGAGCGCGCCGATCTCCAGGCCACCATCGCGAGAGCGAATGCCGCGCAGCTCGCCGATGCCACGGATGTCCACCAGGAAACGCGGCGCGAACAAGTGCTGCCGCATGGAGGGGATCAGGTCGGTGCCGCCGGCAACAATCTGCGCATGGGCCGCATGCTGCGCCAGTTGCTCGATGGCTTCAGCGAGAGTGCGCGGGCGAAGCAACTGGAAGTCGGGAAGCGCCATCTAGTCGTCGCCTCCATTTTCTGCCACCGGATGCGCCGTACGCGACGGGTCGGCGGCATGTCTCTCCGGGCCCTTGCCCTTGAACCAAAGCGCGCCGCCGTGTTCGGGAAATGTGGCTGGGGCGGTGGGGTCAACGTCGCGCGTCATGTTCAACTTCTTTTCGCCGTTTTTCGCGCGC
>DASSIZ010000115.1 GCA_035691485.1 Terriglobales bacterium | reverse complement strand
AAAGATAACCAGGATGTAGATGAGCGCCCATATGGCGCCGACCAAAACGTTCCGCGCCTCCCCCGGCGTCACGTTCTGGTTCAGCAGGTAGTCGAGAAGGGCATGCATTACCGATCCACCTCTCCGAGCACGATGTCGATGGTGCCGATGACGGCGACCACGTCGGCGACCAGCGAGCCCCGCACCATCTTGTCGAGCGCCTGCAGGTTCACGAACGACGGCGGCCGCACGCGCACGCGGTAGGGCTGTGTTGAGCCGTCGCTCACGATGTAGTACCCGAGTTCGCCCTTCGGCGCTTCGATCGAGTGGTACACCTCGCCGACCGACGGCTTGATGATCTTCGGGACCTTGGCCATGATCGGCCCCTCCGGCAGGCCTTCGACGGCCTGCTGGCAAATGCGCAGCGACTGCCGCATCTCCGCCATGCGCACCAGGTACCGGTCGTACGTGTCACCGTTCTCGCCGGTCGGCACTTCGAAATCGAATTTCTGGTAGCCGGAATACGGCAGCGCTTTGCGGATGTCCCACTTCACGCCGCTGGCGCGCAGCACCGGGCCGGTGACGCCGAGGTCAATCGCGTCTTTGGCCGACAGGTATCCGACGCCCTTGGTGCGCTCCACCCAGATGCGGTTGGTAGTGAGGAGCTGCTCGTACTCGTCGATCTTGGCGGGCAGATACTTCACGTAGTTCTTCACGTCCTCTTCGAAGCCGTCGTAGGTCTCGTAGAGGCATCCGCCGATGCGGAACGCGTGCGTCGTCAGACGCGCGCCGCAATACTTCTCGTAGATCTTGAGGATCTCTTCCCGATCGCGGAAGGTGTAGAACAGCGGCGTCATGGCGCCGATGTCGAGCGCGTGCGTGCCCAGCCAGAGCTGGTGGCTTGCCATCCGGTTCAGCTCGGTGAGGATGACGCGAATGTAGGCGGCGCGCGGTGGCGCTTCGACGTTGAGCAGCTTTTCAATCGCCAGGCAGTAGCCAAGCCCGTTGGAGACCGCGGCCACGTAATCCATGCGGTCCACGTAAGGGTTAAACATGGTGTAGGTGCGGTTCTCGGCGATCTTTTCGACGCCGCGATGCAGGTAGCCGATGACGCACTCGGTGCCCAGCACTTTCTCGCCATCGAGCTTCAGGATGACGCGCAGCACACCGTGCGTCGAGGGGTGCTGCGGGCCCATGTTAAGCACCAGCTCATTCGCATCAAGGAAGGTCTCGTCCTTTACGCCGGCGCTGCCGATTTCTTCGTAGAAGCCTGACTTGGTGGAATCCGTCATTGGCCGCTCTCGATGCCGAGGTTGATCTTCACCCATTCCGTGTCCTGCTGAATGATCGAGTATTCCTTGCGCAATGGGTGGCCCTGCCAGCCCTCAGGCAGCAGGATGCGCTTCAGGTCCGGATGGCCCTCGAAGCGGATGCCGAACATGTCGAACACTTCCCTCTCCAGCCAATTTGCCGTCGACCACAGGCTGGTGACGCTGGGTGCCGGCGCGCCGTCCTGGAGCAGCGTCTTGACGCGGATGCGCTCGTTGCGCGGGAAGGAATAAAGGATCCAGACCAGGTCGAACTGCTCGGCGCGCTGCGGATAGTGCACGGCGGTGATGTCGACACAGTAGTCGAAGTCTTCATCGTCGCGCAGGACCTGCAGCAACTGAAATACGATCGAGCTATCCGCGACCATGTAGTTCTGGCCCACGTAACTGCTGGCCTCGCGGATTCCGGAGCCGAACCGCTGCTTGAAATGGGCCACCATCTCCGACTCCCACGGTTGCGGGGTCGGCCCGGCGGGCTTAGCCGGTGCCGCAGGCGCAGCCGGCTTGGCGGCGGGCGGTGCGGGCTTCTCGGCCGCCGGCTTCGATTCCGCCGGCTGGGATGGGTCCTTGGGAGTTGTCTCGTCGGCCATGAATTTCCCTGATCAGTCCTCTCCGGTGCAAGTGCCTGGCGGCGGTATCTTCTTGTAACAGTCTTGCGGCCGCGCCGCCACGTACACAGCTCACATCCGTTTGTGACCAAACTCACTTCCGGGCCGGAACCCGCCCGCGCGCAAACATTCGACTGTGCGCTACGTCACGCCTGCAACGGTCACCTGAAAAAACGGCGAACGGCGGGAATTGCCGGGGCGCTTACACCCATTCCAGAGCGCCCTTCTTCCAGATCCACACGTAACCCACTACCAGGATGGCGAGGAACACCAGTATCTCCACCAGCCCGAACAGTCCCAGAACCCGGTACTGCACCGCCCACGGAAACAGGAAGATGGTCTCCACGTCGAAGACCACGAACAGGATGGCGACGATGTAAAAACGCACCGTGTAGCGGCCGCGCGCATTGTCCACCGGATCGATGCCGCACTCGTAGGGCATGAGCTTGGTTCTCTCCGGGTTGTTCGGCCGCACCAGCTTGGCAATCATGAGCGTCGCCGGGATGGCGATGGCAACGACGGCGACAAACAGAAAAATGGGGACGTAGTTTTGCGGCATAACCTCTGCCATTACCCTGATGTGAGGTCGGAAACGCTACATCTTACAGCCGTTCGCGCCGCTTACACAAGCCGGTCAGGACAGGGTCACAACCACTGGTGAGCGATGAACACGATCGTTGTGCGGGAATTGCTGGCCAGCGGGAAAGGCGGGCCGCTGATGACCGCATAGGATCACGGATCGGCTGTCCTTCCTCTGCGCTGGCGTTCATCTGCAGCCAGGGCAATCGAGGTTCCCCGTGCTCTTCGGTGATCTCGGCGCCTCGGTGGTGAACTCCATCCTTTATAATCTGTGTTTCTCTCGCGAAGGTTAGACATCCTTGGCACTCGACGACGAAATCTACCGCCTCCGCCGCGACAAACTGGCCCAGATCGAAGCCCTCGGCCAGTTCGCTTTTCCGCACAAGTACGCGGCCACCCACGCCATTCCGCAGATCGTTTCGGAGTACAAGGACCAAACGGCGGAGCAGTTGGAGGCCAACAAGACCGAGGGCAAAGTTGCCGGACGGTTGATGGGCGGCATTCGCCTGATGGGCAAAGCAGCTTTCGCGCACCTGCAACAGGCCGGCCAGCGGCTGCAGATCTACGTGAAGAAGGATGCTGTCGGCGACAAGGGCTGGGAGCTGTTCAAGCTGCTCGACGTCGGCGACCACATCGGAGTCCGCGGCTACCTGTTCCGCACCCGCACCGGCGAGCTGAGCGTGCACGTCGACGAGATCACGTTTCTCGCCAAGGACCTGCTTCCCTTGCCGGAAAAATTTCACGGGCTCACAGACGTGGAAACCCGTTACCGCCAGCGTTACGTGGACCTGTTCATGAATCCCGAGGTCCGCGACGTCTTCGTCAAGCGCGGCAAGGTGGTGCAGGCGCTGCGGAAGTTTTTCGACGCGCGCGGCTACATCGAGGTGGAGACGCCGATGATGCACCCGGTCGCCGGCGGCGCCGTCGCGCGCCCCTTCATCACCCATCACAACACGCTCGACATCAACCTTTATTTGCGGATCGCCCCCGAACTCTACCTGAAGCGGCTGATTGTCGGCGGGCTGGAACGCGTCTACGAGATCAACCGGAATTTCCGCAACGAGGGCATCTCCACGCAGCACAACCCCGAGTTCACCATGCTCGAGTTCTACCAGGCTTACAGCGACTACCGCGACCTGATGGACCTGACCGAGGAGTTGCTGCCCTTTCTCGCGCGCGAGGTAAACGGAACCACCACCAACACGTGGAACGGCCGCGACCTGGACTGGACCGCGTGGCAGCGGCTGTCGATGCGCGAAGCCATCATCAAGCACTGGCCGCCGGCCGCCGCGCCCGCGCCCGAGGTTGCCGACTTCGCCGATCCTGCCCGGCTGGAAGCCGCCGTCGATCGCCTGAACTCAGTTCGCGGGCAGATGATTGGCGAGCCAGCGCGCATGGATGGCGTCGGACGCGAGGAGATTGATCGGGTCGAATTCGATGCCGACGACCTGGGCAAGGCCACGGTCGCGTTGTTCGAAGCCATCGCCGAGAAAAAGCTTTTCCAGCCAACCATGATCTACGACTTCCCCAAGTCCGTCTCGCCGCTGTCCAAGGACAAGCGCGACGAGCCTGGATGGGTGGAGCGCTTCGAGGTGTTCATTGGCGGCCTGGAAGTAGGAAACGCGTTCAGCGAGCTCAACGATCCCGATGAGCAGTTAAGCCGCTTTCAGGACCAGGTGCGCGCCCGCGCCGCCGGCGACCAGGAAGCCATGGCCGAGGTGGACTACGATTACGTCCGCGCGCTCTCGTACGGCATGCCGCCGACGGCCGGGTACGGCTTGGGAATCGATCGCCTCACCATGT
Source organism: Terriglobales bacterium (assembly GCA_035691485.1). NCBI lineage: Bacteria > Pseudomonadati > Acidobacteriota > Terriglobia > Terriglobales > Terriglobales bacterium. Next base: position 525 of record DASSIZ010000115.1, on the reverse strand, counting down.
TGCTGACCGACTCGCGCTCGATCCGCGACGTAATCCTGTTTCCGCTCCTCCGGCCGGAAAAAACCGACGACGAACGCACTGCTCCCGGCGAACAGTGAAGGCGGGTGCAATTCCATCCGCACTCTTAGTGAGCTGTCTTTTGTCGCTCGGTACAAGTTGGGCGTTCTCGTTTCTGCCGGTGCTGCGACCTGTCCGACCTCGAAATATGGTGATCAAGCCGAAAACGCGGAGATCAGTGTACGGCGACGACGGCGATGGCGCCGGCGCGGTCATTGTTCGGATCGACGGGGACGCTCGCTGAGTTCTGGAGAGTCAATGCGCCGCTGTTGGCATCCATGCGATAAGCGTTAATCGCCGTTCCAGTGGACTCGAAAAGCCAGGTACCGGTTGCATCGAACGCCAGCTGGCCGCCGAGTTCCGGGTGAAACGCGACCTTGGTCAACGCACCCGTGTTCTGGTCAACTGCGTACACCGAAATTCCTCCGCCATTCGATACCCCGGGGGACGGCGGCGTAGCGGCGTCGC
>DASSIZ010000114.1 GCA_035691485.1 Terriglobales bacterium | reverse complement strand
ATCACGCGCGCGGCAATCTTTTCCCGCAGCGCGATGGTGTTCACCGGTTCGTACTTGAGCAGCCGCCGCAGGATTGCCATCTGCGTGCGCAGCATGTCGCCCTCGGCGATGGCGGCGATCACCTTGCGCGCCGCGGCTTCGATCGTTTCCATGGCGCGCGCCACGTACACCTGCGTCATCGCGATGGCAAGTTCAGCATTGCCGCGGCCGGAAACCTTCTCCGCACGCAGCACCGCCGATTCCATGCAGTAGGTTTCAATGATGATGTCGGCCAGCGCCCCCATGATCTCCTGCTGGTCCACTAGTTTCTGCATGTATTTCTGCGAGGCGGCCCCGGCGGTGAACAGCGCGATTTTCTTGGCGTTGGCCAAGATCGCCTTCTCGGCGCCCAGCGGACCCTCCGGCGTTTCCGACATGGACGGGCCGCCGAGCACCTCATCCATGAGCCGCTTGATGGCAGGCATAAGCGGCAACTGCCCGGTCATGGCGCGTTTCATCAGGAAGCCGGTGATGATCAGCCGGTTGATTTCATTCGTGCCTTCGAAAATGCGGTTCACCCGCGAGTCCCGGTAGGCACGCTCCGCCGGGTACTCCTCGACGAAGCCGTAGCCGCCGTACACTTGCACGGTCGTATCCACCGCGCGGTCCAGCGCTTCCGATCCCCAGACCTTGATGATGGAGCACTCGACCGCGTACTCCTCGATGGCCTTGCGAATTTCCTTGGCCGCCTCGGGCGACTGCTTGTCGATTTCGCCGAGCGCGACGTCCATCATGCCGACGGTGCGATACACCGCGCTTTCGCCCGTCCAGATGTCCACCGCCATGTCGGCGATCATTTCGCGAATCAGCCCAAACTGCGAGATCGTAGTCGTGAACGCCTTGCGCTGCTTGGCGTAGGCGATGGCGTCCTGCAGCGCGGTGCGCGTGCCGCCGACGCATCCCGCTCCCAGCTTGAAGCGTCCGACGTTCAGAATGTTGAAGGCAATGATGTGCCCTTTGCCGATTTCCCCGAGCAGGTTCTCTACCGGCACTTTGCAGTCGTTGAGAATCAGCGGACAGGTGGATGATCCGCGAATGCCCATCTTGTGTTCTTCGGCGCCGACGGCGAAACCGGGAAAGGTCTTCTCGACGATGAATGCCGTGAACTTATCGCCATCCACCTTCGCAAATACGATGAACACGTCGGCAAAGCTGGCGTTGGTGATCCACATCTTTTCGCCGTTCAGGATGTAGTGCTTGCCATCGGGCGAGAGCACGGCCTTGGTGCGGCAGTTCAGCGCGTCGGAACCGGAGGAGGACTCCGACAATGCATAGGCGCCGACAAACTCCGCCGTCGCCAGCTTGGGCAGGTATTTCTGCTTCTGCTCTTCCGTGCCGAAGTAAACGATCGGCAGTGTGCCGATGCCGGAGTGCCCGCCAAAGGTCACCACAAAGCTGCCATACTTGGCGATGTGCTCGGCGACGATGGCCGCGCTGACCTTGTCCATGTCCATGCCGCCATAGGCTTCGGGAATTTCCACCGAGGTCAGCCCCAGTTCGCTGGCCTTCTTCAGCAGTTCGCGGGTGAGCGCCCAGTCTTTTTTCTCCAGTTTCTCGGCCGCCGGCGCGATTTCCTTGAGCGCGAACTCGTCGGTGGTCGCCGCGATCTGGAGGTGCTCGTCGGTGAAATCCTCGGGCGTAAAGACTTCATCGAGGTTTCGCTCTTCAATCAGGAAACTTCCGCCGGTAACCTTTTTGCGCGATACAGGTGTCGCTGTCGCCATGTTCAACCTTCCTAATTCTTAGCCACAGAGGCCACAGAGGCAGAATAGTCAGGCCTGTCCCAACCACGTCCGTAGACAAGCCGTTGGATTCCGTCCTTCAAATGAGCCGTCTGGAAATTAATTAAAAGACCGACGTTCTTGTTGCTGAGCTTCAGGTAGGAGAGCAATTGGCCTTTGTGCAAGGGAGTGAATGACTCGACACATTTCAGTTCCACGATGACCAGATCCTCGACGAGCATGTCGAGCCGGTATCCCAATTCGACTCGCACACCGTTGTAAACGACAGGAAGCTCAACTTCTGTCCGAAGTTTTATTCCAGAGGAGCGAAGTTCATGCATCAGGCAGACTTTGTACGCATTTTCCAACAGCCCCGGCCCGAGTGCGGTGTGGACTTTCATTGCCGCACCGATGATGGCATGAGTGAGGTCGTTGACCTGCATTGTTTTTCTCTCTGTGTTCTCTGTGGCTAACCAACATTTTCGAAAATTCCCGCTGCGCCCATGCCGCCGCCGACGCACATGGTCACAATGCCGTAGCGTCCATTGCGCCGTTTGAGTTCGCGGATGATGGTGGCCGTCAGCTTGGCGCCGGTGCAGCCCAGGGGATGCCCGAGTGCGACCGCGCCGCCATTCGGATTCACGCGCCCAGGGTCCAACCCCGCTTCCTGGATCACGCAAAGTGCCTGAGCGGCAAAAGCTTCATTCAGTTCAACCACGTCGATATCCGACAACTTGAGGCCGGCGATCTTCAACGCCTTGGGAATCGCAAACACCGGCCCGACGCCCATCTCTTCCGGCTTGTAGCCGGCGGTGGCAAACGACACGAAGCGCGCCAGCGGTCGGATCCCGAGCTGTTTCGCCCGCTCGGCGGACATGACCACCGCCGCCGCCGCGCCATCTGACATCTGCGAGGAATTGCCGGCGGTTACAATGCCGTGCGCGTGGAATGCGGCCTTCAGTGCGCCCAGCGCTTCCATCGTCGTGTCGGCGCGCGGTCCTTCGTCAACCCTGAATATGATCTCCTGCCGCTTGGGCTTGGAGCCGTTGGGAGTAGTGAAACTGACTGGTACCGGGACGGTCTCGTCTTCAAAACGTCCGGCTTCGATCGCGGCCAGCGCCTTCTTGTGCGAGTTGAGCGAGAACTCGTCCGACATCTCGCGCGTGACGCCGAACCGTTTTGCGAGCCTCTCTGCTGTCAGGCCCATGGATAGGTAGGCGTCGGGATAATTTGCCACCAGCCAGGGATTGGCCGAAACCTTGTGCCCGCCCATCGGAATCATGGTCATCGATTCCAGGCCGCCGGCGACGATTACCTCCGCGCCACCCGCCATGATCCGCTCCGCCGCCATGGCAATCGCCTGCAGCCCGGAGGAGCAGAAGCGGTTGATGGTCATGGCCGAGCATTCCACCGGCAGGCCAGCGCGCAACGACGCAATCCGGGCGACGTTCATGCCCTGCTCCGCCTCGGGCATGGCGCAACCCATGATGACATCTTCAATTTCTTTGGTATCGAGTTGCGGCACCCCTTCCAGCGCGCCGCGAATGGCGATAGCACCGAGTTCGTCGGGGCGCGTGGCGCGCAGCGTGCCTTTGTAAGCCTTTCCTACTGGCGTGCGAACAGAACTTGCGATAACAACTTCTCTCATAAATAGCTCTTAGCCTTTAATCGGCCATCGACCATCGGCCATCCTCGGCTTTAGTTCCTCAATGGCTTCCCCGTTTTCAGCGTGAACGCAATCCGCTCCTGCGTCTTCTTCTCGCCACAGAGCGATTTGAACGCCTCGCGCTCCAGGTCGAGCAGGTATTGTTCACCCACCGGGGTGCCGGGCGTGACGTTACCTCCGCACAATACTTCGGCTACCTTGTTTCCGATTTTCACTTCATGGTCGCTGATGTATTCGGCTTGCCTCATCAGATGCACGCCGAGTTTCAAAGTCGCCAAAATGCTCTCGCCCGGAGCCGGAATATCGGTGCGAGGCCGCGGCGGTTTGTAGGAGCGCAGTAGTTCGACTACGTGCGACTTGGCGTCCGCCAGCACGCGGTCGCGGTTCATCGTCACCTGGTCGGCGTTGGACAGGAAACCGAAGCCGCGCGCTTCCGCCGCCGAGGTTGAGACCTTCGCCATGGCGACCGTCTCGAACACTTTTTTCATCGCCTCCATGAGTTCCACTGACTCGCCGCGTCCGTCGGGCCTGATCGACGCTGCCGCGTCCACGGCGCGCAGCGTCATTTCCTTGCATCCGCCGCCGCCGGGCAGCAGTCCGACGCCTACCTCGACCAGTCCCATGTACAACTCGGCGTGCGGATGCCGCGCCGCGCCATGCAGCGAAATTTCGCAACCGCCTCCCAGCGTCATGCCAAACGGAGCCACCACCACCGGCTTCGGAGAAAACTTGATCGCCTGCGTCATCCCTTGAAACTGGCGAATGATCATGTCGATCTCGTCCCACTCCTCCTCCTGGATCGCCATCAGCAGCAGCATGATGTTGGCGCCGGCGGAGAAGTGCTGGCCGTCGTTGGTAATGACGAAGGCGTCGAAGTTGTCGCCCCCGCCGCCGGCCTTCAGCGTTTGCGTTACCAGTTGCATGATGTCGCCGCCGATGGCATTCATCTTGGTGTGGAACTCGATGCAGCCCACGCCGTCGCCCAAATCGAGCAGCGTCGCGCCCGCATTTTTCTTGACCACGCCGCCGGCTTTCTTCACCACCTGCACCGACCAGATCCCCGGCCGGACCTGCTGGTCCTTGTAGCCGGCATTGGCGACATCGAAGTACGCCACCCCGGAGGGCGCGGTGGAGTTCGTGTACCAGGTCGGCTTACCGGAGGCGAGCAGGCGCTCGACATTTGCGGCAACCGGACGCCCCTCTTTCTTCATGCGCGCCACAGTCGGCTCTACGCCGGCCGCGTCCCACAACTCGAACGGTCCCATCTCCCAGTTGAAGCCCATGCGCATGGCGCGGTCGATCTCCACCAGCGAATCGCAGACCTCGCCGATGCGGTTGGCGGAATACGTCCACAAATCCGAGAGCACCGACCACAGGAACTGCCCGGCTTTATCGCCTTTCTGCGGGCCGCCGCCATCCAATCCCAGCAAGGTGCGCAAACGCTGCGACGTGTCATCGATCTGCTTTGCCATTTCAAGGGTAGGGAACTTGGGCTTTTGACGCGGCCGGTACTCCAGGGTCTTCCAATCCAGTCCCAGCCGGTCATCCTCCTTGCCCTCGGCGCTCTTCGCCTTTTTATAAAAGCCGCCCTTGGTCTTATCGCCGAGCCACTTGCGCTCGATAAGCGCTTGGAAGAAGTCGGGCAGCTTCAGATCGCTGCGCTCGTCCTTCAGATTGTTCGTCATGTTGGAAACGACGTGTCCCAGGATGTCGAGCCCTACCATGTCGGCCAGTCGGAACGTCCCCATCTTCGGCCAGCCGACGGCGCTGCCGGTAAGCGCGTCCACTTCTTCGATGGTCAGGTCCATCTCCTGCATCAGCCGCATGACATTCAGCGCCGAGAAAGTCCCGATCCGATTGGCGATGAAATTCGGTGTGTCTTTGGAGACCACGATCCCCTTGCCGAGCAGCACGTCGCAGAAATGCGAGATCGCCTCGACCGCGGCCGGATCGCTGTCCGGCGTCGGGATGACCTCCAGCAGGCGCATGTAGCGCGGCGGATTGAAAAAGTGCGTTCCGAACCAGTGGCGGCGGAAATCGTCGCTGAAGCCTTCGGCGATTTTGCCGACCGGCAAGCCGCTGGTATTGGTGGTCATGATGGTCCCCGGCCGGCGCGCTTCCTCTACCTTCTTCAGCAGCGAGCGCTTGATCTCGAGGTTCTCCACCACCGCCTCGATCACCCAGTCGGACTCGGCGATGAATTTCATGTTGTCTTCGAAATTGCCGATGGTGACCAGGTGCGCGAGCGAGGGCTCGAAGAACGCTGCCGGCTTCGACTTGCGCGCCGCTTGCAGGCCCGAGGCGGCAATATGGTTGCGAGCTTCCCCGTCCGCATCCGGCGGCACGATGTCCATTAAGTAAGAGGGGACGCCGGCGTTGGCCAGGTGCGCGGCGATGCGCGCGCCCATGGTTCCCGCCCCGAGGACAGCGACCTTATCAATGCGTTTGATCATGGCAGTAATCCAGGTATTCCCCGCGCCAATATAGCAGTTTGAAGGCGTGCCGGCCTGTGACACGAGGGGTCAATGTTGCAAAGAAATTCGGCGTAAATGGGAAGCGCTTTTTGCGGGAATTTCGAAGCTGTAAGTAGCCAGGAACACGCTCGCTAACCGCCGGACCGGGCAGGAATGACCAATCTTTGCCAAAAAAAAATTATGGGCGCGTCGCAAGATGTGGGGTGAGGATGGCAGCGACGCGCCCTTATCAAGTTGAATCGAGAGTACGCCACCTATTTCGGCAGGTCAAGATAAATCATTGCTAGCGAGGTACTTACGAGATCAACCGTGCTAGCACGTAGGCCGCGGCGGCGGCAAGTGCACCGGTCACCAGTGTTTGTGACGCGCTCCGAAATGGGACGGCGCCGGTGAAGCGGCCTTTGATGTAGCCGAATCCCGCCAGCGCAATCAAGGTCACGCAAACCGAAGCGATCAACGCCATCGAAGCCTGGTTCAGCAGGATGTACGGCGCCAGCGGAATGAGGCCGCCCGCGACGTAGGATCCGGCAATCGTGGCCGCGCTGCGCACCGCGCGCCCCGGCTCCGGCGGCTCCAGTCCGAGTTCGAATCGCATCATGAAATCTACCCAGGCCTCGGGCCGTTTTTCCAGCGCCGCCACCACCGTATCCGCCTCGCCGGTGGCCATGCCGTATTCCTGGAGAATCTGCGAAACTTCGCGCGCTTCCTCCTCCGGAATCTCCTTCACCTCGCGCCACTCCCGCGCCCGCTCCTGCTCGTAGTGCTCGGCGTCACTCTTGGCGGCCAAGTACCCGCCCAGTCCCATCGCGATCGATCCCGCGGCGATCTCCGCCAGTCCGGCGACTACGATCACGTGCGTTGCCTTGATCGCACCGGAAAGCCCGGCCGCCAGCGCGAACGGCACGGTAAGTCCGTCCGCCATTCCGATCACGATGTCGCGCACGGCTTCGCTGGAAGTGAAATGTCGTTCGATGTGCGGTGTCTGCGGCATGAGTGCCTCGTTCTTACAGTTGTGGATGCGCGGCCAGGTAATCCTGCGCTAGCTTGATGACGTCTCGTTCACCGCGATAGCTGAGCCTTTGCGGCGCTTCTTCCAGGGGTAACCACAACGCTTGTCGTACTTCGCGACGCATCGCCGGCGTGATCTGCCCGATCCGGCCGCTGCGGTAGCGCAGCAGGAAAAAGCTCACGATCTTGAACACGCGCTGGCGGTCGCCCCAGGAACGAACGTAAATGTACTTGATGTCATCCAGTTTGGTGACCACCTCGGCTTCCACGCCCGTTTCCTCGCGCACCTCGCGAAGGGCGGCTTGTTCCGGTTGTTCACCCTTGTCCACGTTTCCCTTGGGCAGCGCGAGCACAGTGGCAGCGGTGCGAACCCCAGCCTTTTGGCGCCTCTGTGGTTCGATCACCGCCACCCACCACCGCTCCTGTCGGCGGCGGAGGACTACTCCTCCGGCGGAGAATTCGCGCTCCATGAAAGTGGCTCGCCTCGCGTTACCGGGGAATCAACGGCCGTTACCGCCGTAACCTAGCGTAAGCGGCATTCCTGCTGCATCATTCCTGCGACACCGGGCATCATATCGATTGTAACGTCCGAGTGGGGCCGGATCCGGAAGCAGGGCCACGGTATGCTACATAAAATTAAGCGCTCGGTTCGCGCATTCGTGGGCGGACTGAAACGCATTTCAGAAGCGCCGCTTGCCCCAGTGGCGCCCGACACACCTGCCGTAGGACTCGCGCTTGGCGGCGGCTTTGCCCGCGGCCTGGCGCATATCGGAGTCCTGAAAGTCCTCGAAGAAGAAGGCATTCCCGTCAATTTCATTGCCGGCACCAGTGTTGGTTCCGTCATTGGGGCTGCCTATTGTAGCGGCATCTCCGCCAAGGAACTGGAGGAGATTGCCGGCCTGGTTCGCTTCAAGGATTTTGCCCGCTGGACGCTCTCGCGCTACGGTTTCGCCAGCAACGACCGCATGGAGCGCTTCCTTAAGAAGATGCTGCGCTGCCATACCTTTGAGGAGCTGAAAGTTCCGCTCGCCGTGGCCGCCACCGATTTTGCCAGCGGCGAAGGTGTGGTCTTTCGCTCCGGACCTTTGGTCGATGCGGTGCGCGCCAGTTGCGCCTATCCCGGCATGTTCTTGCCGGTGAACGTGAATGGACGTCTCATGGTCGATGGTTTGCTCGCCCACGCCGTGCCTACCGTGCCGTTGAAGCAAATGGGTGCGCAACGTGTGATCGCCGTTTACCTGAGCGCGCATTGGGTGAACCTGAACGGGCCGCGCCACGTTTTCGACGTCATCGGCCAGTGCTTTTCGATTGCGCAATCGAAGATGTCAGGATTGTGGGAAACGGCCGCGGACGTGATTCTTCAGCCCGATGTGCGCGGCTTCAGCTACGACGGCTTCGACCGCGCTCCGGAACTCATCCGGGCCGGTGAAGTCGCCGCGCGCCAGGCGCTGCCTGCGATCCGGCAATGGTTCGCTCAACCGGCGGGCGTGGCGTTGACCCAGGCACCGCCCGTCAAGGCCCCATCGCCCGCATAGGAGCGCCGGCGTTACTCTTCGAGGAATTGAAGGCCGTAGCGGTAGCCATTGCGGTGGAGCACGAGCGCGCGCACCTTGCGGCCTTCCAGATGGACCAGCACTTTTTCCCCAATTCCCAGATCGCCGCACACGATCGCTCCCAATCCGCCGGCGGTCTGGTCTCGCCCGCTCGCGTGGTAAACGCAACCGTCGCTGTCGGCAACCAGCAGGGAACCGTGAAAAACCGTTCTTTGCGAAAGCCGCCGGTCAACCTGGCTGGGAGCCAGGAAATGCTCCGAGAACCACGTGCGGCATCGCTCAAGAACAGGCGGCATGGGGATAATCCTGGGGCATCATAGCACCGTGTTGCGGCAGACCGGGCCGCTTCAATCCCGAGTACAGTGCCTCACTTCGCTCGGCCAGCCAGGCCTCAAACTCCCGCCGGGAGCCATGCGAAAAATTCAACAGCCTCAGGCCTGCGCGCCCGCACGCATCGGCCCATGCCACATCGCAGTCGGCTTCAATCGGAGCCCTGGCCCCGGGCAGCACGAACTGGACGCGGACGCCGGACGGCCAACCTGTCAATAGATTCGACTGCAATCCCATGCCGCGAGTGCTTACGTTCCGCGACGTGGCCTGGAGCGACAGCCTGGTCGCGAACCGCACCGTCACCGGCACCTCCACCGCGTGCCGTAAATAGCGGAAGTGCTCACGCGCAATCAGGCCGTAGGCGGCACGCAGCAGGCGGGAGACGCGCTCCCGAGTGATGGGCTTCACCAGCATGAAATTGGCGCCGCTGCGGAATGCCGATCCCATGTTCGAGCCCGGCCGAGTCAGGGCAATGGCGATGGTATTGCGGTTACGCCCTTCCAGTCGCGTCGTCTCCAGCAGGGAGACTCCGTCGTAATGATCAAAGTCAGTGATCACGGAAGCGAACTTCCATTCCGCCACTCGCTGCAGGACCTTTTGTCCGCTGGCATGGTGTTCGGATTGGATGCCGAATTCCTGTACTGCCCGCTCGACAGCTTGCTGCAGAAGGAAATCCCGGGTGAACAAAAGGGCGTTGATCCGCATGCGTATGGTCCCTGCATGCGAGACGGGCCGGCGCCGCGATCTTGCGTTTTTTCTTGCCGCGATGTTGCAAATCGGGAAGAGTTGGTAATTGCCTAGGTTCTCAGAATGGACATTTTCCCCGTGGCAAGATACGTTCACACCAGCCAGGAACTCTCTTTCAAGGCGGAAACATGACGTCGGATGTCGAACGCCGCCGCGCTCGCCGTGTAGCCACTCAGATTCCCGTGCGGCGGGCCGATGAAACCGGCAGGACCGTCTTTGCCGTCACTAAGGACATCAGCCCGGCGGGCGTGTATTTCTACGCCGAGACCAACGACTGGCGCGAAGGCAAGCAGATCGACTTTGTGCTCGACCTGCCGGAGGAAGTGACCGAAGCCGGCGTCGCCACCGGAATCTGTCGCGGCACCATCATCCGGACGGAACGCATCGAGAGCGTGGTGGGTGTCGCGGTCCGCATCGATCGTTTTTCATTCCTCAGCTAAATGCCCACGATTACTTCGACCACGGCGGCACAACGCCGGACGTGCGCGCGTAGGCCACCAACTGCCCCATGTGCTCGTTCGAGTGCACGATGGCGCGGAGATACAGTGCGTCCGCCGTCGTCTCGCGCTTCAGAAAGGTGACCTTTCGTTCCATTTCCTTGGGTTTTTCAGCGGCATGGGCGGACTGTACCGCATCCAGCGAACGCTTCAACCACGCCATCACGTCGGCTTTCGCGGTGATTTCTTTTTCTGTGCCTTGCTTGATTTCCGCCGGCATCTTCTGGCCCAGCACGCTCAGAAAATAGAAATTCGCGATCGCGATGTGCATGTACACCTCGCTCGTCGAACGCACACCCGGCGCCGGCCGCCAGGCGAACTTGTCGGCCGGCGTGGCCTCTGCCAACGCGATCAACTGGCTGGAAACATGCTTCCATTCGCCGTCCCAACCCTGTCCAACCCCCTCTGGAACCTGCGATAACAGCGGTTGCGCGCACAAACAAATCAGCGCCAGTACGATCTTCTTCTTCACGACGCCTCCTCATCCCTTGCACCAGCCCAAGCATTCTATCGGAATCCCAATTCGGCCCGAAGCCTGACGCTTGCGCCTCAACTCCTGTTTCCGTTGACCCTGCCTCTCTACGCCATTAGACTTACCCCCTATTCCCCTCGTCCAGGACTCGCCGTGAAAACTTATCGTTCTGCGCGTGAAGTGCTCGTGGCCATCGAGCAAGTGCTGGCGCCGAAACTTCGGATGGCGCCTCGCGTTCGTGGTTTGCGCCCGATTCGTGGCGCGCACCTTCCGCAGTCGCCGCTCGAACAGTTCGCCCAGCTACTGCAAAGCGGAAGGCAATATTTCGCCGTCACCATGTTCATTGCCGCCGGGGAACGTGTGCTCCGCGTGGCCTCCGCGGGACCCGCGCCGCGCTGCGATTCTATGCGGCTCGGTGAGGGCAATGTCGGTCAAGCTGCAAAAACGGGCGAAGCCAAGGTCGTGCCCGACGTGTCGCGTGATCGGCAGTACGTCAAAGTGTTTTCGGAAACCCGTTCCGAGCTGGTGATGCCCATTAAGATCGGGGCGCATGTGATCGGGGTCATTGACGTTGAGAGCGATCGCCTGAACGGCTTCCCGTATGCAGCCCGCGTGCTGCTACGCAAGGTTGCGGTCACGCTCGCCAAGTACCTTGTCGGACGGGGCAAGTACGTGGTCCTGCACGCGCGTCAAACGGTTCTGGCCAGTCCGCCCGTTTCAGTGAAGCCGCCGCAGCTACCGGCGCCCCCCTTGCGCGCCGCCGTGGCCCGCGCCGGGGTCGAAGCGGAAAGGCAGGAGCGGTTGCGCGTGGCAGCCGGGGAGAAAGCTCGTTCATGAGCACCGCGTTCTAGCCATTTCTACACCAAAGTTCAATTCCCCACGGTGACATGGCCCGCCACGGTTCCCCGTATTACCTTTTCGCTGCATGGCTATTCATGGTGAAGAACAGTTTGCCAGCCTGATTGCCGGGGCTGGAATCGTTTGGTCCATCGACTTCGTCACCAGCAGCCCGGTTCCTGCCAGGGCAATGGTATTTCCGGCCGGCCCGTTGGAAATTTGCGCCCTCGGTATCCTGGTCTGGCTGCATGCCAAGTGGAGGCGGACGCGCGACAGCAATGACCGCCACTACCTTGCGTCAGCGCATTACTAATTGGGTTCTAAGGTGTTCCGAGGATTCTCCGGCGCGGCTGCAAACCCGACAATGCATCGGTTCGGAGAACCCCATGGACACGGTTATTGAACGGTTCATCAGCGCGCACGATCGTTATCAACAGCTCGACAAGCTTCGCACCAATTGCCATTCGCCCCAGGAACGCGAATACCTCTACATAGAGATTCTGCGCGCCTACCTCGACGTCCAATATCAGGCCATGGTCATTACCGGTATGCAAACCTGTGATGGCATGGAATTCGCACGCTGCAACTGATCCCCCGCCGGCCGCGCTGACCGGTCCAAACCTTGCCCAGCGCCGACTTGCGCCACCAATTAGACCAGCAAATTGACAACTGAATCCTGCACTTCTGCGTCTAAATTGAAGCCCGTCGTGTCGTAAGCGCCCGCGTCGAGGCGCCCCGAGGACTGCATGCCTGTCGCGCGAATCGTTACCCCCAACATCGACCAAAGTTCCCAAGCACTCAACAAGCTCATTGAACGGCTGCAGGCGGCCGGATACGAGGTTGAAATTGCCTCGCCCGAGGAAACTGGTCCCGAACCCGACCTGCTCGTCGAAATTGGCGAGGTTCCCGCGCACGACGTCCTGGAAATGGCTGTCGGGATGGTCCGCGATGACGGTGCAGACCTGTTCGTCGCGCCGGGAGTCCTGACCGCGCGTCCTGACTCGGCCGCCTCGCATGTGCCCGAAACTCATGGCGCGACTCCCGCCGCAACCGGTTCGCCGTCAATTGAGCCCGCTTTCAAGCAGGCGAAAGAATCTGTTGCAACGGCCACTCCAACTTCGTATTCGGCTGACGCTCGCGCGAGCGAGGAGCGACGCTTGCCCGACGAGATCGAAGCGCCATCAATTTCCGAGCGCGAATCCAAAGAGGGCGGCGTGATCGGCGAGAGGGTTGGGCAACTTGGTGCCGCCTTGGCCGATGGAAGCGCCGGGGTCCGCGACGCTCTTTCCTGTGTCTACAAGCGTGTCACTGAGTCGTGGTCAGAATTTCAGCAGCGTCGCGCTGAAACTGTGCAGGCTCTTCGCCTGGAACGCGAGCAGCGCGCGTTGGAGCGTGAGCAGGAGCGCCGCCGGCATGAAGTCGAGCTGCAACGCCAGGCGGAAGAAAAGCAGAGCTTGCTCGCCCAGCGTGAACGGGCGGCCCAGGAACGCGAGCGTGTTTTACGCGAGCAGATGGCGCAGGACTCCGCTCAGCGTGCCGAGCAGGAACGTGCCGCACGCGAAGCATTGGCCCGCGAAGCTGCCCGTCGCGCCGAGGAAGCTCATGCCGCCGAGCCAGAACGCCTCCGCCTGGCTGCCCTTGAGGCGGAGCGTCTCCGCGTCATCCGGGAGCGGGAAGCACAGCGCGCTGCAGCACTCGCCGCCGAGCGCGCCGCTCGTCCTCGCCACGTGGAAACTCAGCCTCCGTCCCGAGTGTCGCCGGTTCCAGCGCTGGTCACGCACGCGATTGTCGCGGACGCCATGCCCGTGTCCCCGCCGCGGCTGGTGCCGGCAAGTCGCCGTCCTGGCCAGCGCGAGCGCCAGTGGCAACGCGCCGCCTTCGTCGCTTCCATAGCTACCTTGGCTGCCATGATCGGTTTTGCCATCGCCGCAAATCGCCATCCCAACACTCCGCTTCCCGCCTCATTAATGCAAAACGAGGCGCAGCAGCAGGTCCCATTCGGCCCCGCGCGGATGGACGTCTCCACGGTGGGAAAAGCCGCGGGTGCAGGCGTAGCTGTGCCGGCTTTGCCGCGACCGAGTTTGACCAAGCAGGCCGCGCAAGCTCCCAGCCAGGTGTGGCAAAAGCCCAGTGCCGGCAAGTCCGCGTCGCGACGGAATCGGCGCCGTTTCACCTCCACTGAACGTGACACTTCCGCAGACGACGAAGTTGTTGTCCGGCACCTGCAGGCGACTCCGCAACCCGCCCAGCGTGCCCAGAAGAGTTCCGGCGTTCGGCGCTACTCGGATGAGAACTGAAGCAAAGATTGTCACAGAAAAAAGAGAGGCGTCGCACCCGCGACGCCATTCCTGACTTTTGCCCGTGAGGCTCGCGGCTTACTTGATCGCCACCAGCTTCTTGGCCAATTCCGAGTAGTCCTTCTTCTCGAGGCCGTGTACCTGCTTGTTGTACTCGTCCACCTTCGAGGAGTAGTTCATGGAGCAGAACTTCGGTCCGCACATCGAGCAGAACGCCGCTTCCTTGTAGTACTTGTCCGGGAGCGTCTCGTCATGCATCGAGCGGGCCGTCTCGGGATCCAACGACAGTGCGAACTGCTGTTCCCAGTCGAACGTGTACCGGGCATGGCTGAGCGCGTCATCGCGATCGCGGGCCCCAGGACGGTGACGCGCGATGTCGGCCGCGTGCGCCGCAATTTTGTACGCGATGATTCCGTCTTTCACGTCCTTATCGTTGGGCAGGCCCAGATGCTCCTTGGGCGTGACGTAGCACAGCATCGATGCTCCGTACCATCCGATCATCGCCGCGCCAATCGCCGACGTAATGTGGTCGTAGCCGGGCGCAATGTCGGTGACCAGCGGCCCCAGCGTATAGAAGGGCGCGCCGTAACACATCTCGACTTCCTTCTCCACCTGCTCCTTGATTTTGTCGATCGGTATGTGCCCCGGCCCTTCGATCATGGTTTGCACGTCGTGTTTCCACGCGATCGTGGTCAACTCGCCGAGCGTTTTCAGTTCGGCGAACTGCGCCTCGTCGCTGGCGTCCGCCACGCAACCGGGCCGCAGCCCGTCGCCAAGCGAGAAGCTGACGTCATACTTCTTGAAAATCTTGACGATGTCCTCGAACCGCTCGTACAGGAAATTCTGCTTGTGGTGGTGCGCCATCCATTGCGCCAGGATCGCGCCGCCGCGGCTGACGATGCCCGTGATCCGCTGCGCCACCAGCGGCAGGTACTGGATGAGCACGCCGGCGTGGATGGTCATGTAATCCACTCCCTGCGCCGCCTGCTCCTCGATCACTTCCAGCATGATGTCGGCGTTCAGGTCTTCCAGCCGCTTCACGCGCGCGATGGCTTCGTAAATCGGCACGGTTCCGATCGGCACCGGCGAATGCCGCAGGATGGCCTCGCGGATCTCGTGGATATCGCCGCCCGTCGATAGGTCCATCACCGTATCGGCGCCGTAGTGCACCGAAGTATGCAGCTTGCGCAGCTCTTCATCGATGTTGGAGGCGACCGCGGAATTCCCGATGTTGGCATTGATTTTGCACTTGGACGCCACCCCGATGGCCATCGGCTCCAGTTCCGGATGCTGGATGTTGGCAGGTATGATCATGCGCCCGGCGGCGACTTCGTCGCGCACCAGTTCGGGCGTCAATCGCTCGCGCTCGGCAACGTACACCATCTCCTCGGTGGTCTTGCCCTGGCGCGCGTAGTGCATCTGCGAAAAATTGTCATCGCCGCTGTGCGCCCCTTCCTCGCGCCGCTTCTTGATCCATTCCTCGCGCGGCTTGGGAATCCACGCGCTCTGCTCGTGACCGTCTCCGTTGTGTTTTACGTCACTCATGGGTTGGTCGGCTCCCTCTCTCAAAAACCACCATTATACCCCGCGTCCTGGTTTCCGAACCGAGAACGCCGCTCACAGACTTTTGTGATGTTGACCTCGGTTTGCCGTACGCGTTACAGTTTCGACAGTGGGGCAGCATGCTCGATCATAAAAATCGGTCCACTTACCTCCGATTCGCCGTCGCCATCCTGATCGTCCTGGTGTCGCTCGGATATCTTGCCTTCACCGGCGTGCAGCAGAGTAAGAGCTACTACGTAACCATCAAGGAGCTGCGCGAGATGAACGACAGCCGCTACGCGAAGCGGCTGCGCGTGGCCGGCAACGTGGTGCCCGGTTCCATTCGCCGCCAGGGTTCGCGTGTCGAATTCGCGCTCAAGGAGAACGACCTCATGTTGCCCGTCGTTTATACCGGCACCGAGGCCCCGCCGGATACCTTCAAGGACGATTCCCAGGCCATGGCCGAGGGCCGTTTCGGCCGCGACGGCGTCTTCCATGCCAACCAGCTCCAGGCCAAGTGCGCGTCCAAATACGCTCCCGCCCCCGATCAGCCCGGAGCGCCCGGTTCGCAGCCTACCAGCGCGCCCGCCAAGCCACTGCAGAAAGCTCAGGCAGGAAGCACGACGACCGCCGGTCTGTCGCAGTAAAATCCGAGCGTCTGACTGCCACCGAGTCCCAACCCGCGCCCGCCATCGTCCTGACCAAGGTCACCAAGCTGTTCGGACGCTTTGCCGCGCTGCGCGATATCAGCGCTGAATTTTCGGCCGGGCGCCTCTATCTTGTGCTCGGCGATAACGGGGCGGGGAAGTCCACGTTGTTGCGAGCCATTGCCGGCCTCATGCGTCCGTCGCGCGGCGATGTCACTGTCCTCGGTTTCACTGGATTGCGTTCTGTTGCCTCGGAAATCGGCTACATGGCGCACGCGCCGCTCCTCTATGACGAATTGGACGGCATGGAAAACCTGCGCTACTTCGCCCGCCTTTACGGCATTCGCGGCGACGGGCGCTGTGCTGGGGTGATGCGGGCCGTCGGCCTCGACCCCGATCTCAAGCGCCGCATCGGCCAGTACTCGCAGGGCATGCGGCAGCGCCTCTCGCTCGCCCGCAGCGTTCTCCATGACCCGGCGATCCTTCTCCTCGACGAGCCTTTTTCCAACGTGGACATTATTTCCGCGCGCGAGATGGTTCGCCTCCTCGGCGAAATGCGCGATGCCGGCAAGACTGTCTTCGTGGTGACCCATCAGCCCGCGCTTCTCGATGGCGTTGCCGATGAATCCGTCATCATGAACGCCGGCCAGATTGTTGCCCGCGAAAGCGCCCGCGCGGAGGTACCGCGATGAGCCGCCTGTTCGCCGCCCTTCGCTCCCTCGTTTACGCTTCCGGTTTCGTGCTGCTTTGGGGCTGGCTCGCGATGTATGTGAGCGGCATCGATGCGCGCGCCGGCCGTTCGCTACCCGGCTGGTGCGTTGCGCTGGCCTTTGTCATCGGCATCCCCGGTCTGCTTCTCGACTTGCTCTGCATCGGAGCTTTTTCTTTTCGCGGAAGCGGTACTCCTGCTCCGTTTGACGCGCCCCGGCGCGTGGTTGCTGCCGGCCCCTACAAGTACGTGCGCAATCCCATGTACATCGGCGCGCTCGCGATGCTGGCCGCCTTTGGGCTGTACCTGCGGTCTCCCTCCGTCGTGATGTTTGCTTTAGCCTGGATCGTGGCCGTGCATCTCGGCGTTGTCTATCTGGAAGAACCCGACCTGCGCCGAAAGTTCGGCGAATCGTACGACGAATATTGCCGCGCTGTGCCGCGCTGGATTCCTCGCTTCAGCCGGCAGCAGGACCTGAAAAGCAAACCGGCGGTACAGCCATGAGCACCGCCGGCGTCGCTCGGAACCGGACTTCCGCTCCCGGGTTCTTCGATATTCTTCGCGTCACCCTCGCCAAGGACCTGCGCCTGGAGTGGCGTTCCAAGGACGCCATCAACTCCATGCTGTTTTTTGCCCTGCTCGTGGTCGTGATCTTCAGCTTTTCTTTTGACCTTACCGCCGAAGAATCGCGACGCATCGCCGGCGGGTTGGTCTGGGTAGCCCTGCTGTTTGCCGCCGTCGTCGCGTTGAACCAGACCTGGGCCCGCGAACTTCGCAACCAGGTGTTGGACGCCTACCGCGTCTCGCCCGCGCCCGCCGAATCTCTCTTCCTGGCCAAAGCATTCGGCAATTTCCTGTTTGTCATCATCCTGGAAGCGCTCATGGCGCCGCTGTTCGTCGTCTTCTACAACTTGCGCAGCGTCGGACCCGCTTACCAGCTTGCCATCGCCTCTGCTTTAGGCACATGGGCGCTCGTCGTGAACGGCACTTTTTTTGCCGCCATGTCTATCCGGACTCGCAGCCGCGAAGTCATGTTGCCGCTGCTGCTGTTCCCCATTTCGATTCCCGCCCTGCTGGCCATGGTGGCGGCCACCACTGCCGTTCTCACCGGCGACAGCTCTCCCTACCTGCCGCTGGTCTTCCTCGCCGTGTACGATATAGTGTTCACGATCGTCGGATTCTTCCTCTTCGAAACCGTTTTGCAGGCTGAATGAAATCCGCTTTTTCCATCTTCGCCCTGGCTACGCTGGCATTGTTGTCCTACGGTCTGTACCAGGCGCTAATCGTCGCGCCACGCGAAGTGACGATGGGCGATGCGCAGCGCATCTTCTACTACCATGTGCCCTCGGCATGGACCGCGTTCCTGTGCTTCTTCGCCAATCTCGTGGCTTCCGTCTGGTACCTGGCATCGCGAAATCCCAAGGCCGACGCGGTCGCTCTCTCGACGGCTGAAGTGGGCGTCGTTTTCACTACCGTCGTGCTCGTCACCGGGCCCATCTGGGCCAAGCCGATCTGGGGCATCTGGTGGACCTGGGACGCGCGCCTCACTTCCACCCTCGTTCTCTGGCTCATCTATGTCAGCTACTTGATCTTGCGCCGCTATTCGACCGCCGGCCAAAATCCTGTGCTCGCCTCCGTGCTCGCCATTTTCGGCGCCGTCGACGTGGTATTTGTTTACATGGCGATCCGCTGGTTTCGCACCCAGCATCCGCAGCCGGTCATCGGGGGGGGCGAAGGATCGGGCATCGACCCCCGCATGATGCACGCCTTGCTGATCAATTGGCTTGGATTTCTCGCGCTCGCCGCCCTGGTGCTCTATCTTCGCTATCGGCTCGAGCGGTTGCGCCAGCAAATCGAAGAAGCGCATGCCATGAAGGCCATTGCCGGCGCCGCAAGGGGGACAAGATGAAGTGGGTTTATGCCGCCTACGCCGCTGCTTGGGCGATCCACATCGTTTACCTGCTGATCCTGACTCGCGGCTACCTGCGCCTGCGCGACGATGTCGAAGACCTCCATCGCAGCTGACGCTCGTACCAAACCGGTAAGAGCCTAGAAACTGGAACCCCGCACTATCCTGAACCCATAATCCGCATACTGAAACTCCGGCGGAATACTCGATCTCGTGTAGCATCTCGCATTCTTCACGTGATGCCGCCACGACCCGCCGCGCGATGACCGCCTCGTCCCACCGTCCGGTCCCCGCGGATTTCTCTCCGGCGATTGCGCGTAATACCCCGGGTCAAACCAGTCGCTGCACCATTCGTGCACGTTCTCGCACATTTCGTACAGACCATATCGGTTCGGCTCGCCGTGCCCCACCCGCTCCGGCCCGGTCTTCCACTTGGCGGCGTATCCCGGACGCGACTGAGGCGGCTCGTTTCCCCACGGATAGGTTTCGTCTTCTACTCCGCCGCGCGCGGCCCGCTCCCACTCCGCCTCACTCGGCAGCCGGTACCGCCGTCCCGTCGTCGTGCTCAGAAATTTGCAGTAGGCTACTGCTTCGAACCATGACACCGCCACCACCGGCTGGCCGGGATCATGGAAAGCCGGATCGTCAAAATTCGGCGGCGCCGGCGCGCCGGTGGCGCGCAAGTAATGCGCGTAGTCGCCGTTGGTGACCTGTGTTACCGCCATCTCAAACCCATCCACCCAGACGCGGTGCCGCGGACGCTCGCAATCCAGTCCCTGCTCGCTGCCCATCCAGAACCAGCCTTCGGGCACACGCACCATCACTGGTTCTGCCATCGCACTCGGCGGCCTCGCCGCTTCGTACACACCCATGCTGTTGAGGCTAGCACAGGCCGGCTATGGCGAACTCGGTATTAACCAATGCGACATCATGCGTGACGAAAAAACTTTCTTGCTTTGCGTCCTCTTCCCTCGGGAAACTGGTAGAGTTGAACCGCCTTGGGCGGGAGAGAGAGCCGCCTGAGACGATTACTGCTACTCGGTCTAGAGATCGCGAGCCAAACTCGGCACTGCCTCCGCTGCTTCCGAGCACGCCCCAATCGCCAGACCTCAATCTCGAGGACAACATGAAGAACATCTACGTGGGCAACCTGGACTTCAGGACCAGCGAGGACGAACTGCGCCAGATTTTCGAGGGTTACGGCGCGGTTGAGCGCGTCAACATGATTCGCGATCGCGATACCGGGCAGCCACGCGGCTTTGCTTTCGTCGAAATGACCAATGACGCCGAAGCCGAAAAAGCGATCGCCGGCATCAACGGCAGTAATGTCGGAGGCCGCAATCTGAACGTCAGCGAAGCCCGTCCCAAGCCCGAACGCACCGGCGGTGGTGGTGGCGGCGGTGGTCGTGGTGGACGTGGCGGCGGCGGTGGCGGCCGTGGGGGTTACGGCGGCGGCCGCGGCTACTAGAACCCAAGGCAGCTAGTGGCTGGTGGCTGGTGATTCGTGTCAGAGGCAGCGGCGATGATTCCACTCGCCGCGCGAATACGTCGCAATATTATTGGCCACTAATCACCAACTACCCGATACCGCTACCAGCTACTAGCCACTAGCACCCAGCCCCTAAGTACTAACTACTGACCATTAACCACTGCTTTGTGACGCCGCGCACCCTTGCGCGTGACCTCCTTGTTCATCACTGAATTTCCCGCTCGCCCGCCTCTATAATCCGCCACGGACTGCTAGTTCTGTCGTTCATCTCGCGAGGAGGCGACGTGAAGATTTCGAAATTATTTGCCATCATCATGGGCCTGGTTCTTCTCTTCTTGCTATGCGGCGCCGGTTTTGCCGCCGATAAGGAGGCGCCCGCCACCATCATCCTCAAGGGCAATCCCATGGGGGGCGTGAAGTTCATGCACTCGGCTCACGCCAAGGACCGCAATATCAAGTGCGAAACGTGCCACCATGCTTCCAAGCCGGAAAAAGCCGCCACCGGCAAAACGCAGGCCTGCAAGGACTGCCATGCCAAGACAGCCGCTGCTCCGATGAAGACCACCTACAAACTCGCCTTCCACGACGCCACCGCTAAGAAGGGCATCTGCATCGATTGCCACCTGGCGCAAAATGCCAAGGGCAAGAAGGCGCCCACGAAATGTACCGAGTGCCACCAGAAAGCCAACGCCTGATTGCGGCTGCTGTTCCGCTGACCTGATCAACAGCACGTCCTTTCCCCTTGTCGCTCGACCGTTTGAGTGACAAGGGGACTTTGCGCTGCCTCCGCTCACCAGTGAGTGCACTGCAGTTCGACTCTGGGCAGCAATCCCCGGTGATAACGCCCGCATCGAAGTTCATGTTTCCCGACATGAACCTCCATTCGTCAACTCGGGTTTCTTGCTTGCTGCTGGCGCTGGCAACCAGCATGGGCACCGTCGCTCACGCGCAATGCGTGGACAACACTTCCCGTGAGTTGCGCCAGGACGGCGCAAAGATCTGGACCGGGTTCGTCGAGGCGCCCCGCAACGCCATTCGCTTGCGCAATCTGAAATGGGAGTTGCCCATTGCGGCGGCCACGGGAATCTTGATTGCGACCGGCGATTCCCCCGCCAGCCGCCTGATTCAGTCTCATTCAACGCTCCAGCGCCAGGCTGACCGCTGGTCCACCATTGGCTTGGCCGTCGAACTGGGCGGCGCCGGGCTCGGCTACGCCCTCGGCTGCGGCCAGCATCGGGAAAATATGCGTTCCACCGCCCAGACCGCCCTCGAAGCCGCGGGTGCCGCCACCGTGTTTGACTACGCTTTGAAGAAAGCCACCAATCGCGAGCGGCCTTCCGTGGACAACAGCTCCGGCGAATACTGGGAAGGCGGTACTTCCTTTGCTTCCGGACACGCCGCCGCCAGCTTTGCCGTGGCCAGCGTCATTGCTCATCGCTACCCGCATAAGCGCTGGCTCAAGTGGGGAGCCTACGGGCTTGCTGCCGCGGTGAGCCTGGGGCGCTATCCCGCCAAACAGCACTTCTTTTCCGACATCGTCATTGGCGGCACACTCGGCTACGTTACCGGGACTTATCTTGCGGGGCCGCGGTCGGGATCTCGCTAAGCCGCTGAAATTGCCGGACCTCCAGGGTGCTTCGAGCGCAATCAGCACCGTGGTTCACCGCCGCTCGTAATCTCTTGTTCCTTCCTCCTCCTCGTTACAATCCCCCTCGATGGAGACCATGATCACCACCCCGGCCAGCGCCAGCATGGACCTCGGTGCCGGCCATGGTCCGGATAATTCCGCCAAGACGAGGATGGCGGCCTTTGCCATCATCCTCATCGTAGGTATAAGTCTTGGCCTCGCCAACGCCGCCAATCGCGCCGGCTTGGTGCCGCACCGCCAGGACACGACGGTCTACTTCGGTCGCGCTGATTGGAGTGTTGGCGAGGAGCGCAGCTGCATTGCTTTGCCGGAGACCGATGGTTCCATGATTTTTCTCGGCTGCGTCAATGGCGGAACCCCGGAATTTTCACCCGAAGTCTGGCCGGTCACTTACTGGGGCAAAACCCGCCGCCCTGACATGTTTGAGTACGTCCACGCCGATCCTGGCATGCACACCTGGCAGTGGCGCTGCCGCCGCTACCGCAACTCGCTCACCTGTTTGGCCGTCAACTAGGTTTGCAGGATGTCAGCGCGGTTAATCGCCGTTTGCCACCGGATCGCTTCCTCCGGCGGCGCTGTCTTGTAGTGCTCCCGCACCTGCGCCATCAGGTATTTCTGCGCATCGGCGATCGAGGGATGGTTATTGGCGGCGGCAACGGCCTTTTTCTGGCCGAAGTCGAACACCATGGCGGTCCAGCTGGCAGGCGCGTCGCACGTCAACAGGAGCGCGACATCGGGTTGCTGCAGGATGGCGAAAACGCGGTCGCCGGCACGATAGCTTTGTTTGGGAAGCTTCAGGACAATCCTCCGGAGTCGCGTGGAATTCTATCGAAAACTTTCGGGCCCGCGTCAAGCTTGCTTTTGCCCCAGTGCCAAGCGCAACCGGCAGAGCGCGGCAAGCGGCGGCACACCCCGACAATCCCTTAAAGTTCCAGAACACCTTTGGGCGTGTTCAGCGAAACTGTCAGCTTGGGCGCTGCTCCGTGGCGAACATCGGCGCGGATGCCGAAGATGCGTAATGCCGCCTCCAGTTTCTTCGCGTCAGGCGAAATCAGCTGCAGGGCCTTCAGGGTGCAACCCTGTGGCGAGTCTGCGGAGGGATGCAGCGATTGCGCTCCCCACTCGATAAAGAACGGCAGCAGCCCGTTCAGGTCGTCGGCCGGCGTCAGGAAGGACCACTCCAGCAGGCGGCCATCGGGACGCTTGCGCGAACCCGGCGTGGGACCTTCAAACTTCAGTCCTGCCTTTTCAGCCGCGCGGCGCGTGGCCTCCATGTCATGCGTCGCGGCCGCCCACGTGTAGGGTGCCGGCAATGATAGCGATCGAAAGACTCGCAAGCGCGGCGTGTCCACGTTCGGCTGCTCGGGATCGGGCGCCAGCAGTTCCAGGTAGTGCGGCTTGCCCAGTGAGGCCAGCGCATTGCGAGTGCCGCGCCCGGGATGACGTCCACCCACCACCGGGCGCACTCCAGTCTTCTTTTCGAACCAGTCGATGGCCGCTTCCAGGTTCGGCGAGCCGACCAGGATGTGGTCGAAGGCGTCCTTGGCATCGGTGAGCGCCATGTCAGCACCAATCGAATTTGGACTGCAGACGGCGGCCGAAAGCGCCATGCCGCCGAGTTTGAGGGCGTCGCGGCGTGTGAGATCGCGAGGCATCATTTACTCCGCCTTGAGCTTGGGAGAGGATGCTGTCGCCGGCTTGTCGTCCTCCACCCGAATACTTCCGCTGTCATCGGCGAAGAATGCGCGATGAGCGTTGTCGAACTGCTTGGGGACCATCGAAAGGGAGTATTCCTTGCCGGTGGAATGGAATTGAACCGTGTAGTCTCCGCGATTGGTGTTCGTCATCCGCCGCGTGAACGAGCCGGAGCCGACCAGCGACTGCAGCGACGTCGCATACTCGTTGTGCTTCTTCTTGTACAGGCGCTGCGCCATGATGGCGGTGCGCATGTAACCGAGCGCGCCCGCTTCCGTCGTGGAATGCGCCGGATCACCCTTGAACTGCGGCGTGTAAGTGGTTTGCCCAGAGGCGAGAACGGTGAGAGCGAGTACGGCGGCGGCAATGCGGACGTGAATGCCCATGGCGGACCCCATCAAGTGCGGCGACATACAAGCTATCGCAGAACCGCCATGCGTGGGAATAGGCGTTGCAACGGCTGAGGGATGTTACTCAGCGGGTTGACTGGCGCGGGCGCACCGCGAACGCGACGTTTTGCCTCCCGGGATCCAGGACACGCCGAGAGCATAAAGGATCAACTGGTCCTCCACGGTGAGCGGAACCACGCCGGCGGCGACGTCGAACGCATAGCGCACGTTGCGGTTGCGTGTGACACACCAGCGTTCGTGCCGGATGATGCCCCGGCAATACTCGCAGGCGGATTCGGCGGCGTATCGGTTGCTTTGGTACCACGTCGGGGGTTGGTTGATGGGCATTGCTTGACCTCGACTGGACAAGCTTGTACCCGTTCCGCACCGCCATGGCGTGACCGGGGTCACAGGCAAGCGTGACGCCTATAACTACGGCGCGGCCGCGCCATGACCTCAGGTCTGCAACTGCTGTGCCAGCAGCTTCAAGCGGGATGCATCCAGCGGCAGTTCGTAAGGT
The DNA here is from genome assembly GCA_035691485.1 of Terriglobales bacterium. Lineage (NCBI taxonomy): Bacteria > Pseudomonadati > Acidobacteriota > Terriglobia > Terriglobales > Terriglobales bacterium. The sequence continues at coordinate 14,319 of DASSIZ010000114.1, read as the reverse complement.
ATGTAGAGCGCGATGCGGTCCAGCAGGCCGGCGTAGCGTTCGCGCAGCTGTTGGCCGATCTGGTCGAAAGGGCCGCTGGCGGCGATGGTGTCCAGCATCTCGTCGGTGATCAACGCGGCCATGCCTTTCCAGTCGCCTCGCAGGGATTTATCGTGCAGCTCGGGAACCACCGCTTCCCAGCCGTGCGCGGCGAGTACCGGTTCGTAGGTGCGCGTCGAAGCATAAAACGCAATCTGCTGGCGGACCGCCTCGGCATTGCGTGCGCGCTCCTGCTCGCTCTCTCCCACGATGACAAATGCTGCCGTGGCATAGGTAAAGTCCGCGCGCGAGCGCCCGGATGCCTGCAATCCCTCATTGACCGCGGGATGAACGTATTCGCGCAAATACTTGGGTGTGTTGAAAGGGTGGACGTGCAGCCCGTCGCAGACCTCGCCCGCCACGCGGCACATGTAGCGGTTCACGCCGGCGATGAAGACGGGAACCTTGGGATGCGCGATCGGGCCCGGATTGAAGAACGGCGTCATCAGGTCGAACTGGTAGAAGTGGCCGCGGAAGTTCAGCGGCGTGCCATCCTGCCAGCACGCCCAGATGGCGCGCAGCGCCATGACCACCTCGCGCAGCTTGGGGCCGGGCGCTTCGAACTTGACCGAGAACCGGCGCTGGTTGTGCGCCCGCACTTGTGAGCCGAGGCCGAGAATGAAGCGCCCGGCGGAGGACTTCTGCAGGTCCCATGCGGTATACGCCAGGATCATCGGGCTGCGCGGAAAGGCCACCGCGATCGAGGTGCCGACCTTGAGACGTGTAGTGCTTGCGGCGGCGACCCCGAGCGCAAGGAAAGGATCGTGCTGAGTTTCCGAGGTCCAGAGACAATCGCAGCCGGCCGCTTCCATCGCGCGCGCGTACTCGCCAACCTGGCGGAGATCGTAATTGTGCAAACCGACGTCGAGTTTCATGCGTGGCCGTGCTTCAAGGTGCCTTGGCAGGGTTGACTTCCGTCACCGGAACATCCCAGTGGCCGAGGAGTATTTCAAAGCGGCGCTGCTCTTCGCGCTTGAACGTTTCCTGGTCCGGGAAGAGCTGTTTCGTCCACGCTTCTTCCTGCGGATTCGACGTAGTCGCAACCGTGGAGTTCTTGAATTTCAGGGTCACGCGGTAATCCCAGCGGCCTTCTTCAGTCATGTGGTTGGCGGGGGTGTCAATCTTGACTGAGATGATTCGTCCGTTTTCGACATTCTTTTTCAGCAGCGGGTAGTGGTTCTTGAGGAACAGCTGCAGGAACTCCTGCTGATGTCCCCACTGCACCTTGTAGTAATACTCCATCGTATAAGGCTGGTCGGCAGCGGTTTGTGGCGGCGCCCCCTGGGCGAGGGCGGCAATGGCGGCAAGATGGACCAGCAGCAGAGTTCTCATGGCGCCTCCAGGAAGCGGGATGACCTTGTTTGTTCGCGCACCGAACCACCAGCAATCGACAGGTGGGAGGGACCCAACTTGTGACCTCTGGACATGTCCGGACGTACATTGTCCTAATGCCGAATTGGGGTATGCTACGCGCAAATCATGCAAAAGGACAAAACCATGAAACCGGCCCCGGCCAAGAAAACGAAGATTCGCATCGCGGTGATGGAAGCCGATCCCTTGCGGCTGATCGGCCTGCGCGCGCTGTTTGATTCCGAACCGGAGTTCGAGATCGTGTCGGTCGCGATGGACAGGCTGGCGACCGAGCCGGACCTCGATATGGTCATGCTGGGCAGCCACGGTTCGCAGAACCTGTTCGACGTCATGGCAGGCATGAAGGCCTCCCGGCCCGACCTGCGTCTGCTGGTGTGCGGTTCCGGCGCCGATGACGAGACCATCTTGAAGGCTTTGGCAGCTGGCGCGAAGGGCTACGTGGATGAAGCGGCGACCCCGGAAGAGTTCATTATGGCCATCCGCATCGTCAACCAGGGCTCGGTGTGGGCGCCCCGCCGGGTGCTGTCCATCTTTATCGAACGCGTGACTTCTTCTCCAGGACGAATTTTCCCCGCCGGCCGCGTCGCCTTCACCGACCGCGAAAAAGAAGTGCTGGGCATGCTGGTGGCGGGCCGGTCCAACAAGGAAATCGGCGCCGCCCTCGGAATTGAAGAACGCACCGTAAAGGCACACGTCGCCAAGTTGATGCGCAAGGTCGGCGTGCAGAATCGCATCGCGCTATCGGTGCATGCGATTACGCACTCGTTGATCACGAAGTAAGGTCTCGGAGGTTTCACAGGTTTCGGTTTCGCGAAGTGAACGTCCGAAACCTCCGAGCCTTCCGAAACAACTCCCTAAAGCCCCCTAGACTCTCTCAATTACCTTCGGACATGAACCAGCGGCATTTGCGCGGTTCCCGACCTGCAATCATACTGCGCTCACCTACCACAGAACCCTGGGAGAGCAGTATCCTCCGGCGCGGCGCACACACCGTTAGCCGGAGGCCGAACGGAAGCCGGGACGAACTGGGCCTCGTCCCGGTTTTTCTTTTAGCTGTCGGTGATCGGTAGTCGGTGATCGGCAGGTAAGGGGAACAAACCGGAAAACGTCCGCAATCACCGGTTCTTACTCCCGATCATCGATTACCGACCACCGGGTTTCCTCCCTTCGCCATTTTTTCCTCATCGCAATTCGCACATCACCGCCCAAGCAGCCGTTCTCTGCGGTAGTATTTGAAAGCGCGCCACGGAGAATCTTTCCCATGAAAAAAATACTGGTAGGCATGTTGATGTGTGTGTTGGCCACCTTGAGCTGGGCCGAAGGGGATCGTGACAAGGTCCTGGATCGCGTCTCGGAAGCAGGCACGGTAATGAACGAAATCATGGCTGCTCCGGATAAGGGCATCCCGGAGGAAATCCTCGGTTCGGCAGAGTGCATTGCGGTGGTGCCCTCGATGCTGAAGGGCGGATTCATCGTCGGTGCTGCCTACGGCAAAGGTGTGGCCAGTTGCAAGACTTCGAACGGTTGGAGCGCGCCGGCGTTCTTCCGCGTGGAAGGCGGCAGCGTCGGATTTCAAATTGGCGGCCAGGCGGTTGACCTGGTGATGGTGATCATGAACGAGCGCGGCATGCGGGCGTTGCTGTCGAGCAAGTTCAAGCTCGGGGCCGATGCGTCAGTCGCGGCGGGCCCGGTGGGCCGTCATGCCGAAGGCGCCACCGACTGGAAGATGCGTGCCCAGGTGCTGACCTATTCCCGGGCGCGCGGCGTGTTCGCCGGCGTTTCCCTCAATGGAGCGGTGATGAAGCAGGACCGTGATGACACGCGCGCCTTCTACGGTCGCATGGTGTCATACCGGGCGCTGCTGACCGGCGGCCACGAAGCGCCGGCCGATGCCAGTCCGTTCCTGGAAACCCTGCGGCGATACGCGCCCGTGATGGCGCAGACGCCGAAGCCGCCAACCACGGCATCGGATAAAGATCCGGAAAAACAATAGCGTCGTGAGTCTTGCGTTGTGAGTGATGGGCGAAGTTTGCCCACAACTCAATTACTCGGCGTTGTCAGTGTTTGTGCTCAGGCTGGGAGTGCGGCTGCTCTCGCGAGTGTTCGTGCTCCTGTCCCGACCTGGCACCCTCCTCGGCGTGGTGGTGCTGCTCCTCGGCCTCGCTGAATACCGGCGGCGGGCCGAGTGCGCCCTTCGTGGGCAGGTGGCGTATGTAATGGATAATGGCCCACTGCTCATTGTCCTCGAGGATTCCGTTCCAGCCTGGCATGCCTGTAAAACGAATGCCATTCTGAATGATCCACTTCAATTGCCCGTCACTGTAGGACTGAACGCTCTTGTCGCCGAGATCCGCCACCGGGGGTGACATCTGCGCCGCAAAAGGCACGCCGGTGTTGTGGCCGTCGAGTCCATGACAGATCTGGCAGTGATGCTGGAAGTGCTCGGCGCCGGTCTTCTGGGTTTCTGCAGTGTCGGGCAGCGGGTTGGCCATGTTCCTACCGCCGATGGTCTCTCTTTTTACTTCCGCGACCAAGCGGGCTTCGGCACTGCCGGGAGCGCTGGCGCGGCAGGAGACGAGGGCGGCGGCGGCTACGGCGACAAGAAAACAGGAGCGGCGAATTTTGACCATTTCGATCCTCTAAGGAAATGATAGTCACTTGGCGCAAAGGTTACGAGATCACTTGTCCATTGCCGGCTTCTGTTTGTCAGCGGGCGGTCATGGGCGGCGCCCAAGACCGGTTTGACAGCGTCGGGGTCGGGTGCTAGCGTCCGGTGCATCCTGCCGAATGCGTCATCGTATAGAGTATGCGCTGCTCTGGCCGGTGGTGAAGCTGCTGGGCACCTTGCCGCGTCCGATGGCGCGCGCCGTGGCGATATTGTTGGCAGGCGCGGTCTACCACCTGCATGGCCGGCTGCGAAGGGTCGGACTGCGCAACCTCGAGATCGTGTATCCGGAGATGCCGGCGGCACAGCGCAGGAAGATTGTGCGCGGCGTGTTTGTGTCGCTGGGACGGCAACTGGCGGAATTTTGCCGGTTTCCAAGCTACACGCGCGAGAACGTCTCCCAGGTCGCGGTGTACGAGGGCTTTGAGAATTTCGATGAGGCGCGGCGTCGCGGCAAGGGTGTGCTGTTTCTCACCGCGCACCTGGGAGGATGGGAGATCGGGTCCTTCGTGCATTCCATCCACGGGCACACGCTGCGGATCGTCGTGCGCGCGCTTGACAATCCTTACCTCGATCGCATGGTGGAGCGCTATCGCACCCTGCACGGCAATTCCACCTTCGATAAGCAGGATTTCGCGCGCGGTTTGATTTCGGCAATGCGTGACGGCGAAACTGTCGGCCTGCTCATGGACCAGAACATGACCCCGCCGGCGGGCGTGTTCGTTGATTTTCTTGGCATACCGGCGTGCACCGCCAGCGGCATCGCCAGGGTGGCATTGCGGACCGATGCCTCCGTGGTGCCTGCGTTCACCATTTGGGACGATACGCGGCGGAAATACCGCATCACCTTTGCGCCGCGCGTGGTGCTGGAGCGTACTGGGGATGACGAACGCGATGTCATTCAGGCGACGCAGCGCTTCACCAGCGTGATCGAGGAGTACGTGCGCAAGTATCCGGAGCAGTGGCTGTGGGTTCATCGCAGGTGGAAGACACGGCCGGAAGGTGGAAAGCCTCTTTATTGATCGAGGACACTGGCGATTGAAGGTTGAATGGATTGTGTGAGTCGCTTTGGTTTCGGACATGAAGCTCAGCGAAGTCGCAAAACATGTCGGCGGACGATTAGTGGGCAACGACACTGAGGTCAGTGGACTCGCATCCATTGTGTCGGCAACCGAGCGAGATTTAGTTTTCGTGGAGAGCGGGAAGCGTCTGGCGGCGGCACTGGCATCGAGAGCGGGGGCCGTGATTGCGGGTGATTTTGTGTCCGATGAGGTTCACCACAGCAAGCCGCTCATAATCGCGAAGCAGCCTCGGCTGGCGTTTGCCAAGGCGTCGGAGATGTTAAGCCCGCAACAACAGGTGGAGGTTGGTATCCACCCAACCGCCGTGGTCTCCGCGAGCGCGCTTTTGGGGAAGGCCTTGGCAGTCGGCCCGTATGCTGTCATTTCGGAGAATGTCAATATCGGCGACCATTGTGCTATTGGCGCGAGCGTATTCCTGGGCGATGGTGTCCGCATCGGAAGAAGCTGCGACATCAAAGCAAATGTCACCATGTATCCGGGCACCACGGTAGGAGACCGCGTGATTGTGCATGCCGGGACGGTGCTGGGCAGCGATGGTTTCGGTTTTGTGCGCGACGAATCGGGGGGGCGCTACACGAAGTTTCCTCAGATTGGGCGGCTGGAGATCGGCGACGACGTCGAGATCGGCGCCAACTGCACCGTCGACCGCGGCGCGTTGGACGCCACCCTGATCGGACGGGGAGCGAAGCTGGACAACATGGTGCACGTCGGGCACAACGTGCGCATCGGCGAGGACGTGGTGATTGCCGCCCAGACCGGAATATCCGGCAGCACCGTAATCGAGGACGGCGTAGTGATTGCCGGGCAAGTGGGGATTGCGGATCATGTCACCATCGAGAGCGGGGCAGTCCTTGGCGCGCAGTGCGGCGTGCCCAGCGGAAAGGTGATTCGCGGCAAGGGAATTCTGTTTTGGGGAACGCCGGCTCGGCCGATTCGACAGTATTTGAAGGAGCTGGCGGTGCTGGCGAGACTGGCACGGAAATAAGTTTCGGAGGTGTGGAGGTTTCGCTAAGTGGTGAAACGTCCGAAAACATCTCACACCTTTGCAACCTTCGAAACAATTAGTCATGGCCATCGTCGTCATTGGCGGGCATTCACGAAGCGTCGGCAAGACCAGCGTGGTGGCGGGTCTGATTGCCGCCATGCCCGAGCGGCGCTGGACTGCGGTCAAGATCACGCAGTTCGGCCACGGGGTTTGCTCGGCCAGCGCCGAGTTGTGCGACTGCGCCACCGGCGACGATTCCTGGGCCATTGTCGAAGAGCGCGACCGCTCCGGCGAAAGCGACACTTCGCGTTTCCTGGTTGCGGGGGCGCGACGCTCATTGTGGGTCCGCACGCGGCAGGGAAACCTGGCCGAGGCGATGCCGGCGCTGCGCAAACAGCTTGCGGACGCCGAGAACGTGATCATCGAATCGAACAGCGTGATGAAGTTCTTGCGGCCCGACATCTACATGTCGGTCCTCGACTACGGCACCGCGGATTTCAAGCCGAGCGCGCGCGAATACCTGGACTTGGCCTCGGCGGTCGTTCTGCACGATGCACCCGCCGATACGCCGCCCGCGTGGAGCGGCGTTTCCCTGAAGTTAATCCAGGGCAAGCCAGTGTTCCGCATTCGACCGCCGCACTATGTGAGCGACGAGTTGGCGGATTTCGTGCGAGAGCAACTATCGGTCAAGCAGGTGTGAGCGGGAGGAGCCTGGGCTGTACCCGGACAGGAGTTGCTGTTGATTACGCGACGCGTTCCGAGTCGGATTTAGTTTCAGACTTGCGTTCGGCGACGATGTTCCCGCCTTCGAGCGCGATTTTCGCGATCGCCACATTCATCAACAGCCCGCTCAGATTCTTAACGAACAGCTCCAAAATTCGTGCCACCGAGGCAATCTCTTCCTGCTTCATGCCGGCCTCGAGCAGTTGATCGACGGAAAGTTCCAGCGGGCCGGGCAGCTCCCGCGCCAGGTTCCAGGCAGTCTCGCGGAGGCCGTACTGCGACTCCTGGTACAGCGGCGATTGCAGCAGGCCTTTCAGCAGCTCCCAATAAAAGTTGAGAAAGTCGGGGTACCGTGCCATCGCTTCGTATTCCACATTGACATACGGCATTTCGAGAACGCGGCGGATTTCCTCGTACCGGCGGCGAACCGCGGCCGGCATATTCTCCTCGACTCCCAGCAGCGGGCTTTCGACATAAGTCGGGTGGACTGCTGCTTGGACCGTCCCCTTGGCTTCCCCGATAGGTCCTTCCAGCGCCTGTAGTTGTGCGCAGAACAACAGCAGCAGCAGCGGGTTGGCATAGTGAAACAGGTCGAGCGAGGTCGCCAGTTCCTGCCGGGCCGCGACGCTTAAGCGCGATTGTCCTAGCCACGCGCACAGATCGGGAATGTGCAGATAGTTGTGCGTGCGAGTATAGGCATCGGCGCGGAGCCGGTCGCCACAGGCGAAAAAATTCGCGGTCTCCACCACAGAGCACATCATTTGCCAGTGCAGTCGCAGAAATGGCGGGTATGCGGCCAGGGCAGGATAGTAGATGAAGAGGGCGGGCAGGCCGAGCGAATGCCGGATTTTCGCGAGCAGCTGGCGGGTCCCGTCGTCTATGGCCTCCTCCGACAGCAGGTGCAACCGGTTTCCTTTTTTCCACGCCACATCTGACTAGATGATGTTTGTCCAACTTTGAGTTGGAGAAATTTGCGGCCTTAGGACGCTCTGTCGTGAGTCTCAAGCGTGAGTGGCGCGAGCGGGCGGGAAATTTTCAGACAACCTTACCCAACTCTCAACCCGCAACTTACAATCTTGTCATGCACAACTTTGACGTGCTGTTCGACGAAGCCGAGCCGTCGCCGCTGGAGGATGCGGCGTATGCGCCCTACGGGCGTCTGGGATTCCCGCCCGCGCCGCAGGCAAGGCCTTGGATTTGCTCCAACTTTGTGCAGTCATTGGACGGTATCGTCTCGTTCAAAGGCAAACATGCGGCCGGGGCCGACATCTCACGCTCCCCGGAGGACCGCTGGCTGATGGACCTGTTGCGCGCGCACGCCGATGCGGTGCTGGTCGGGGTGAACACTTTGCTGGACGAAACCGAGCTCGGCGAAAGGCCTCGCGGTCCCGTGTTCCGCATCATGGACGCGGAATTGCGCCGCTTGCGCCAGAAACTTGGCAAGCGCAAGGAGATGAATATCATCGTGACCGGCGCGGGGAGAATCGATTTCTCCGCGTACCGGCTGTTCGACGGCGAACTGGTGGATGCGGTGGTGGTCACCACGAAAGCCGGTGCGCAGCGCCTGGCCGAAAAACAACCTCATCCGCAGGTGCGGATCATCGTCGCCGGCGAAGACAGATTCGTGGACCTTCACCAGATGTCAACCCTGTTGCGCCGCGAGCTGGGCATCGAGCACTTGCTATGCGAAGGCGGTCCGACGCTCTATGGCTATTTGTCGCGCGCCGAGCTCGTGGACGAGAAGTTCGTGACCATATCTCCGGTGGAAGTCGGTCAACTGGTGCCTCCCGAACAGGAGAAGTCAGGCGCCGACGAACGCAATCCTTCGTTGTACCGTCCGACCACCTTTAACGCGCCCGGGTTCACCGCCCAGAACGCGCCCTGGTGGCGCTGGATCAGCTGCCGCAGGGGCGGCGATCATCAGTTTTCGAGATATCGGAGAAAAACAGCGGCCGTTGGCTAACGGCGGCGCACTTAGCGCACGTTAATGATTCCCGTCGCTGTTTCTTCCTTCTGCGCGTGACGCGAATGCAGTGAAGGTCTGAAATTGCTGATGCTCACATGCCGGCTTTGCGCAACTGTTCCAGGTCGATCTGCACATTGCGCCGGCGAAACAGGTAACGCGCCAGCACGACTCCCATCCAGAAGTAAATGCTTCTCCACATGACCGCCCCCCTGCCATCGGTCCGGCGCTGCAAGGAATCGTGGTCGGACGCGGCCAGGCGGTCTTCAGCCGGGCCGCATCCATTGGCCCTGCGAGCGACGATTGTTGTGTTGGACCCGAATTGCCGCAACACTATCGCGGAGCAAGGTAGGGGAAAAGATAGCGGTCGTAATCGCATGCCAGTTACCTTCGTCAGCGATCGCGGTCCTCTTTCTGGAGCCCTCTGGGTGGCCCGCCGAGCGGCTACGGCCCGGCTTACACTCGCGCTCTGCGCTGCTTCAACGACGCGGCTTATTGCCGATGGGGGCTTTTTCCCGTTTCGGGAACCCGACGTCTCCACGAAATCGAATTTTTCGTTGACTCGGGTGGGGCGCTCCGTGGCGAGGGCGTCGCACGGCTTCAACCGGCCTCTTCCCTGCGCCGGCAACCTCGCGAAACCCAGATTTCATGCGCCTTTGCCGCGCTTTGCGTGTCCGCCGGGATGGTGAGCAGGATCACATCGGGAAGCGACGGCGGATTTTGCCCGACCCCTTTCGTTGCGCCCGGAATCGGCCCCGCCAGCACCGTCGCCTCTCCCGAGCGGGTCCGGAGATCGCCTGCGTTCATGCGGTCCGCCGCCTGCTCCGTCGAACGTCCGTTCGGGGAACGGTGACGGCGCTCACATTTTTTCTCTTGACCTTGAGCGTAAGATGGAATGTCACAGGGGGTTGTGTCGTGTTATCACCGTATGGACTGGACATCATAGAAAGCTGTTTTACGTGCAAGCTGAGGGCCGACCGAATTTTCTGCGATTTGCCCACAGCCGCCCTGCAATCCTTCGAAGCCATCAAATATGCCAGCGCTTATCCCAAGGGGGCCGTGCTCTTCGTGGAAGGCCAGTCTCCACGCGGAATCTTCGTGCTCTGCAAAGGCCGGGTCAAACTCTCCATCTGCGCCACGGACGGAAAAACGCTGATCCTGAAAATCGCCGAACCCGGCGAAGTCCTCGGACTCAGCGCCACCGTTTCCGGCAAACCGTACGAACTCACCGCCGAGACCATTGATCCCTGCCAGGTGAATTTCGTCAAGCGCGAAGACTTCCTGCGCTTCCTGCGCGAGCACAGTGAAGCCTGCTTCCGCGTGGCCGAGCAATTGAGCGACAAGTACAACACCGCTTGCCACGAAATCCGTTCGCTCGGGCTTTCCCACTCGGCGGCCGAAAAGCTGGCCAAGCTGCTGCTGGAATGGAGTTCGAAGAACGGCGAAGCCGCCAAGCAGGAACCGCGCGTGAAGATGGCGCTGACGCACGAGGAAATCGCGCAAATGATCGGGACTTCGCGTGAGACCGTCACCCGCCTCTTTGCGGAACTGAAGAAGCGGCAGATCGTGCACGCCAAGGGTTCGACGCTGATGATCCGCAACAAGGCGGCCCTGAAAGCGCTGGCCAGCAGCTAGCGGCTCCTGTTGCATTTGCCCCGCCGCAACTAGCGCTGTGCGGCGGAGGGCACCCGTCTTTGCTCGCCAGCCCCCGCTTCTGCTGCTCCATTGCGGTTATCCATCACTACAAACGGTGATAGCAGTCACTGTCTTACAACCGCGCCGCAAGCATGATTCCAGTGTTATGGAGAGCGCCAACAACCAGAGCTGCTTCACCTGCGAGATGCGGCCGGACCGCGTTTTTTGCGACCTGCCGGCCGAAGCGCTCCAGGCCTTCGACGCCATCAAGACCACCACCATCGTACCCAAAGGCACGATGCTGTTCGGCGAAGGCAAAACGCCGCGCGGTGTCTACGTGCTCTGCGAAGGTCGCGCCAAGCTCTCCGTCTGTTCCGACTCGCGCAAGCGTCTGATGCTGCGCGTCGCCGGACCTGGCGAAGTGTTGGGCCTTAGCGCCAGCATGGCCGGCAGGCCGTACGAGGTATCCGCCGAAATGCTGGACACGTCGCAGGTGGCATTTGTCCGCCGCAAGGACCTGCTGCATTTCCTGCGCGAGCACCGGGTGGCCTGCCTGCAGGTTGTCCACCTGCTCAGCCAGGACCTGCACCAGGCTTATGACCGGGTACGCTCGATCGGGCTGGCGCGCGCGCGTCGTCCTCATCTGGCCCATGCCGCGGTGTCCGCCAACTGACACCTTCGTTGGGATCGCGAAACGCCCGCTCCGGCGGGCGTCTTCTTTTCCGGGAGGCACTCTCGCCTTCTGCCGCGGTGGGGCTCGCCAGCGGCGCCGCTGGATTTCCACATGACCGGAATCCGCCTGGGTAGCAACGTCACGATGGGATGTGAGCGAACTCACAGCCCTCCCGCCCGTCAATGTCCGATGCTATGCCTGCCGTCCGGGGTCCGATGCGGATCCTCCCCGGTTCTGCCTAGGAGCTAATAGCAATGGACCAAATTAAAAATCATAAGCGGTTCGCGATCTGCCTGGCCGCTGTGATGCTGATCACTCTGGCAGTGACCGGCATCTGCGCCGCGGGCGAGACACCCAAGGCGCCTCCCGCAGCGGGGGTCAGTAGCGACTATGCCGGCAGCGACACCTGTGTCACCTGCCATGAAGATCAAGATCGTCGCTTCAAGCACACGGTGATGGGCAAGGCCTTTGCCAAACCCCACACCGCCGACGAAAAACTCGGATGCGAATCTTGCCACGGACCCGGAAAGGCCCACGTCGAGGCCGGCGGCGGCAAGGACACCATCCCCATCCGTTATGGCAAAGACACTAAAAACTCGGTCGAGGAACAGAACCATTCTTGTGTGCAATGCCACAAGAGAGGCAACCGCATGTTCTGGGCCGGCAGCCCGCACGAAACCCGCGGCATGCGCTGTGTCGATTGCCACAATATCAAGCAGCAGCTGACCAAGTCTTTAAGCGGCGAGGCATTTCTCGCCGAGAGTGTGAGCGACGTCGGCGGTCTTCTTAAGCCCCAGACCGAGCTCTGCCTTTCCTGCCACCAGATGCGACGCGCGCAACTGCAGCGCTCTTCGCACATGCCGTTCCGCGAAGGCAAGGTGACTTGCACCAGCTGCCACAACCCACATGGCTCGCCCAACCCGGCACAGCTCAAGCAGGCCACGGTCAACGAGAACTGCTACAGCTGCCATGCCGAGCGGCGCGGTCCCTTCCTGTGGGCGCATCAGCCGGTGACGGAAAACTGCGACACCTGCCATGAGCCCCATGGAACGTTCAATCCGCAATTGCTGAAAGCCCGCATTCCGAGGCTCTGCCAGGAGTGCCACAACGAATTCGCGCACGGCACGGGCACCATTGGCTACCCCCTGGGCAATGTCTCCAACGCCGGCCAGCCCATGGGATATCCCAACAAAACCGTCAACCGTGGCTGCGCTAACTGCCACGCCAAAATCCACGGGACCAACGCCCCGTCGGGTAAGTTCTTTGTGCGCTAGGAGAGAGGAGAGAGCAATGAAAACCTACAAACTGCTTGCAATTAGTACACTGCTCGCGCTCCTGCTTGTTCCGGCTGCAGTCGCCCAGGAACAAGCCGCTCCCGAGCGCGGCGTCGTGGAGTTTGGCTTCCGCGGGGTCACCGGTGAGGTTTACGGTCGAACCTTCCCCGCATCAACCGCGTTACCCGGAACGAGTTTCAGTCCCAATCTGTCGGACTCTCCGCTTAACGTTTATTCCGATTATCGCAACGCCTTTTACGTTCCTAAAGTCAACGTTCACCTCGACAATTTTCTCGGTTCCAACAGCTATCTTCGGCTTCAATCCGCCAGTAACGGCTTCGCCTTCCAGGACGGAGGAAGTCTGAGTCGGGATCAGAGCGTCTTGGTTACCCTTGGCCAATACGGCCATTACAAGGCGCAGTTCCGCTTCGACGAGACGCCGCACGTTTTCAGCGGCACCACTCGTACTTTGTTCAGCGGCGGCAACGGAACCTGGAACATTGATCCTGCCCTGCAGAGTAAGTTGTTCAACACCCTGTGCGGGGGAGTTTTGACAACCGGTGGCGCGACGAAGGTCGGAAAATGCTCCACCAGCTCCCTAAGTACCAGCGCCTTGGTGGCTCTCAATTCGACCAACATCAGTAACGCGGTGGCCGGCGGCTTGGTGGGAGGCGTTTCCGGCGTTCAGCCGTTCACTCAAGAGGAGAACCGGAAAGCGATTACCGGCTTGATGAGTTGGAATCTCAATCCCAACGTGAGCCTCTCCGGCTTGTTCTCGCGGGAACACCAGGTTGGCACACGGCCCATCGGCTTCGTGATGGGTTCCTCGTCCACCGGCTATATCGCCGAAACACCGGAGTCAATCGACTACTACACCAATACCGTCAAATTCACCAGCGAGTTTGGGCAGAAGCACTGGGACGCTTCCCTCGGGTATCAGGGCTCCTTCTTCCAGAACAATATTCCCAACATGCTGGTGATGAACCCGTTCTCGACCGTGTACGACGCCGGCATTACCGCGTCGAACCCCAACGGGAACACTACGGGGATGGGCCCCGCCACCGGACGGATGGACCTGTACCCGGACAACAAGTACCAGCAATTTGTCGGTCAGGGTGCGGTCGACCTTGGCAAGAACATCCACTTGATGGTGAATGTCACTCCTGGCTGGATGTCGCAGACCGCTAGTTTCCAGCCTCTGACTACGAACCCTTATCTGAGTGCCCAAAATCCGCCGGCCGGCTATCCCAGTTTTGTGCCGGCGTCCAATCTCGGCGGCAAAGTGGACACGCTGGCCATGAACTATACCGGCGTATTCAAGGCCACAAAAAGCCTGGTCTTCGTGGCGAAATACCTGTATTACAACTACGATAACCAGACTCCGGATTTGCTGATGCGGCCCACCGTGGCGGACACTATATTTTTAACCAGTGGCTCCTTCCACGGCTCTACCGCAGGATGCTATGACCCGGTCGTGGGCCCCAGCAGCGAGAATGTCATTAACTCGAATTACACCTACTACTGTCCAGGCGAACAAACCTCCTTCACCAGCAAGTTGTTCGACGTGGGCGGCACTTGGTTCTTCACCAAGAAGAACTCGGTGAAGTTCGGCTATCAGCGGGGGTGGATGGACCGCACCGGCCGCGAAGTTGAGGAGAGCATCGAGGACTCGGTGTACGGCGCCCTCGACATGCACTTGCGCAAGCATCTGCTGTTGCGGGTTTCCGGGCGTCACCAGAACCGTTTGCCGCAAGGCGGCGCCAGCGCCTACGAACTCGACACCGGCAACGTGTACGCGCGCATGCCCGACCAGGCCACGCGCGTTCGTAACCGCGGCGATGCTTCGCTGCAGTGGGATGCCACTCAGAAG
>DASSIZ010000113.1 GCA_035691485.1 Terriglobales bacterium | reverse complement strand
AAGCCGTCGCGAAGGCGCATGGGGTATTCAGGGAACAGCAGGCGCGGCCCGACGGGTTTGCCGGGGACGCGCGTTCCGGTCATGGAAGGACGGAAGTTTGCGCTGGGGGTGGAAGGTGGCAATGGGGAATGCAAGTCCGGCCGGATGCGAAAGGCGACGGCGCGTTTCGTGGCGGCGGCTTCGTGGCTTGGCAGCTTTGCTGGTTTGGACTCTGGCGCCATTCGTGGCTGCCCAGCAAAAACCCAACCTCGCTGAACTGGACATCGAAGACCTGATGAAAATCGAGGTCACGTCGGCGGCCAAGAAGGAGCAAAAGCTGCAAATGATTCCGGCCGCGGTTTACGTAATCACGCCGGAAGAAATTCGCCGGTCCGGCGCCACGAGCGTTGCGGAAGTATTGCGCCTGGTGCCGGGAGTCGAAGTAGCGCGGGTGAACTCCGAGACGTGGGCCATCAGCATCCGGGGGTTTAACAGCTGGTACTCCAACAAGCTCCTGGTCATGGTGGACGGACGGAGTGTCTACCTGCCGACGTTTTCCGGTGTGAGCTGGTGGTCCCAGGACCTGGTGCTGGAGGACATCGAGCGTATCGAGGTGATCCGGGGGCCGGGCGCGTCGCTGTGGGGCTCCAATGCCGTGAATGGAGTCATCAACATCATCACCAAGTCGAGTGCCGATACTCAAGGTGGGATGTTTTCGGCAGGTGGAGGGAATGAAGACCACGGATCGGGTGTCGGACGATATGGCAGCCGCGTGGGGTCGAAAGGAACTTATCGCGTATTTGCAAAATACATCGATCGCGGCAGCTACGTGGATTCCACCGGCGCTGACATGCATAACGGATGGGGCCTGAGTCATGGCGGCTTTCGGAGCGACTGGGCTGTTTCCGACCGGGACTCGCTGACGATTTCGGGAGACATTTACTCCGGTAATGGCGCACCGGTTTTCGGAGTCGTTATTCCCCAGCCGCCGTTCCAACAAGATCTCAACCTGCCAAGAAATATCGATGGAGGTAACGTCCTACTGCGATGGCAGCGAACCTGGGCGGGAGGATCACGATCCACCTTGCAAGCTTATTACGATCGCGCGCACGAATTCAGCCCGGTCTACGGCATGACGCAGCACACCTTTGATCTGGATGCACAATACCAGTGGCGCATGGGCAGGCGGCATGAATTTGTGTCGGGTTTCGATTTTCGCGTGCTCTCGGAGCGGTCACAGAACAGTCTCAGTCTTGCCGTTCGGCCGCAGGACCAGACGTTCCGGCTGTTCAGCGGATTTTTGCAGGACGAAATTGCCATCATCCCCAACCATTTGAAACTTACGCTCGGATCGAAGTTTGAGTCCAATGACTTCAGCGGCATTGATGCCCAGCCCACGGTTCGCGTGCTATGGATGCTAAAACCGCAACATACTGTTTGGACAGCGGTCTCGCGAGCGGTGCGTACACCGAGCTTCTCCGACCGGGGAAGTGAAATGCCGGTGGCGGTTTTACCCGGACCGGTTCCGACAATAATCACCTCGATGGGCAATCCGGAATTTCGGTCCGAGGACCTGCTCGCGTATGAAGCCGGATATCGCGCGCAGCCGACAACTAGCACCACGATCGATGTAGCTGCCTTTTATAACATCTACCATCACGTGCAGGGGGCAGGTCCACTGGGTGTGCCTTGGCTGGAAACCGAACCTCCGCCGGTCCGCGTCATAGCTCCCATGCCGACGAACAATCTGTTCGACGCAAAGAATTACGGAGTGGAAGTGTGCACCAGCTATGCGCCGGTGCACGGATGGAAGCTCTATGCGGGTTACACGTGGTTGAAGAGCTCAAGCCATGTTGATCCTGCTTACGCCGCTACAGCGTTCGTGATGATGGCGCCCGGGGAGAACCCGGTCCACCAGTTGCAGTTCAGGTCGCTGTTATCGCTCCCACATGCGGTGGAATTCGATAATTTTCTCTATTACGTAAGCCGGCTTCCGGTCCAGTCCGTACGTGCGTACGTACGCTGGGATGTGCGTTTCGGGTGGCATCCGCGCAGTAATCTTGAACTGTCCGTAGGCGGCCAAAATCTATTGTCGGATCGCCACACCGAGTTCAGTCCATTGATTCCGCTGCTCAGTGATGGTCAAGTGTCGCGCAGCATTTATGGAAAATTGACGTGGCGTTTCTGAATTGCGGGCAAACAGGCGATGGGCATGCGGTTTGATGGAATCCAGTATCGATGCCGGACCTGGCTGGTTGCGGTCTCATTCTGCCTGCTGAGTTGCCTGCTACCGCAACCGGCAAGTTCTCAAACAGCCAAGGCGGAAGAATACGAGGTCAAAGCGGCCTTCCTGCTCAATTTCGCCAAGTTTGTGCGCTGGCCGGAAACAAACAACGAAATCCGGATATGCGTGCTGGGAGATGATCCGTTCGGAGCGGTGCTGGACCGCATGGCTGGCGGCATGATCATCGAGGGCCGGCCAATTCTGCTGGAACGGATGCAGCAACCTCATGGTGCGCGGCGGTGCCACATCGTATTTCTGTCTCCGTCGCTGCGCGACAAGACCCAGGTTGCTCTCGACAGCCTGCGCGGCGGCAGCATTCTCACGGTGGGAGAAACTTCCGACTTCACCCGTGTGGGGGGAATCATCAGGATGGTGCTGGCCGGGAGCCGGGTGCAATTCCAGATCAATGTCGATGCTGCCGAACGTGCGAAGCTGAACATCAGCGCCAAACTGCTGTCACTGTCCCAAATCGTACACGATGCGGACAAGAAAGACGGCGGCGGTTGAGCGACGGGAGTGTTTCTGCGATGTGGTCAGCGTTTCCGCAGCGCGCTCTGCCCCAGGCAAACCAGGAAGATGGCGCTCTTGCCGGCCGCGTGAGGGGAGAAGAAATTAACGACATCATCGTCGTAAAAGGTGAGCCCGCTGGCGCCCAGACCGAGCGCATACGCGGCAAGATACAGCTTGCCGCCGAGAATGCCCGCCTCCAGTTGCGCGGCGCGGTAACCCCGGTTGCCGTATCGCGCAAGGACCTGGCGCAGATCGGCGAGAAAGAAGACGTTGGCGGCAGCGTCGGCGGGCAAGTCCTGCTCGAGCCCTAAATATCCCGCCTGGCGGCGAAAATCGCCCGCTTTCAGCAACTCCAATTCGCGCCGGTCGCGATGGAAGTAGTAGGCGCCGGGCTGCAGGCCGTCCACAGCATTGACCACCACGTACATGTGATTGAGTTGTGCGCCGGAAGGATTATGGAAGTCGGCGGGAAATCCGCGCGTGGAGCGGTCCAACATGGTGGAAAGCTGCGCCAGGCTGATGGGCTCACGAGTGAACTGACGGGTGGAACCACGGCGCAGGATTACGCGCTCGATCGCCTCGCGCGGCAGTTCTTCCTCCGTCAATGGTTGCAGGGCGATGGTGGGACCGCCGGGCGCGACAACGTCATCCGGGGTTTTCTGTTCGCGCCACAGGCGCACCTCGTCCGCGCTCGCCAACGATGATGCCGCGTGCATCTCTCGCATGGCCGGGTAATCCACTTCATGGTGGGACAGCGGCAAGGTCTCGAGCCGCAGCGGTTCCACAGCCGGCCGCTCGGGCACGGGAGACGATCCTGCCGCGCCCAGCGTAACCATCGAGAACGCCACTTCGCGCTCGACGTCAAGATCGAGCAAGCGGTTCACCTCGTCGTCGACGAAACCCATTACTACCGTGGACGGCAGTTGGGTCGCCGTGCTCATGGCGAGCAGGTTGGCGAGAATTGTGCCGTTGTCCCAGCCGAAGTGCCGATAGGTGCGCGCCTGATACTTCCAAGAGTTGCGCCAATAGGTCCCGGTGCAGACGAGAGTGACCGGCGCCGCCGCGACTGCCGGATGTCCAGCTTCCGCCAGCACGCCGCGAAAATCGCCGGCGCGCAATTTGCGCAATCCGAATTCAGCCGGAGCGAACTGGTAGACTCCGGCGGCCAGGTCCGGCAGGTCTGCGCATACCAGGTAGAGCTCGATTTCATAGAGTGCGCCGGTACAGGCCGCGGCACGCATGTAGAGTTCGCCGCCGGGGTACGACTTGCGCCTGGTGATGCCCGCGGAAAAATAGAGCAATAGCGCCAGGTCCTGCAGGCCGGGCAGCTTGCTGGTGACGGCACGCGCGTTTTCCGAGATCACCGACAGCGCCGCCATTCCCGTCTGCGGCACTTCTTTGGGCAATCGGAGAGGATCAATCGAGGGGTAAATTTTGAACGACAGCGGCCGGTTCGACCAATCCAGGTAGTGCGGATTGCTGCGCACGCTGGCGTAAGAGTGCTTGGTTGCGTCGTGATAACGCCAGGCCATTCCCGTCACGGAATTCTTAGGCTGACTCGGCATGGGAAAGCCCGCTGCAATGAAACGCTGGGACCGGCGCAGCTACAACCTGCCCTCGATAATGGGTGGCTCTGGTCTGCTGGGACTCATCTGTCGCGTGACGTACAACACCGCGAGCGTCCAGGTCGGCACCAGGTCAAGTCCCGGCACCAGCTCGGCCAGGAATGAAGGGACGAAGGCCCAATGCCAGCCCAGCAATCGTGTGAGCATCCACGCGACCGCGATATCGAGCAGGTCATTTGCCGGTGAGAGTGCGCCCTCGCCGAACAGAGGGAACAGCACGATCTGAAGGGCGTCAGCAAACAGCGCGATGCCGAGTGCGGTGCGGTGCTGGCTGCGGTCGAGGTCGGGCATATCTAAATTCTAGCCCCAGTCGACCGGGTGTGGCCAGCATGGGGCTTCAGCGCATGGGCGGAGTGGTCAGTGCTCGATGCTGCCACGATTCAAACGCGAAGCCGCACTTTTCGCGCCCGCAAAGAAAATCCGGCCCCGAACCCCAGGCATACGCAGGCGACCAGTAACTGCGACATTGAGGTTTGCCAGCCGTACAGTCCGAAAGCGTGAGCGATGTAATAGCGAGTTGCCTGGCCAAACATGGCGTAGAGGACAACGACGATGATAAAGCCGGCCACTGCGCCGACCACACCTCCCAGCAAGGCCCTCTGGAAGTTCGCCGCATCCGTCCGACCCCGTGTCGCCGCCCCAAATGACCGGTAGGAAAGAACGCCAGTCACGAGGGCGAAACCAAGAGAAGATGCTCTGAAATGGTGCGGGGTGATCACCAGGACACTGATGGCGCGCGCCGCCAAAACGGCGAAGCACACGCCCGATACCGCGCCGATGATCGTAAACAGCACGCGTGTGCCGCGTATATGCATTGCCATCGAGGAAGCATTGTACTTCCGCGACCGCTGCCGTCCACTATCGATAGCGGGTGGCTTTCGGTTGACAGCTTAACCGAACGGTTTACGCATGCACTGTTGGCACATATGTGAGTCAGCAGGATGCTGATCACGGGGCGATCTGTGCCCCCGCCTGCCGACAATAGCCGCAAGCATGATTGACAAAGTTCTCGTACTACGGCGCCGTGATTTGTCCGAACAGGCCATGCGCTTCATCGGCGATGCCGGCGGTGAAGAACAAGGTCGATGACGGTGCCGCATTGTGGTCGTTGCCGAAGCTCAAGCTCCAAAGCCCATTGATCGTCAATAGATTTCCAAACGGGTCCTTGAGCTGGCCCAGGGCGTTTCCCGTGCTGATGTCGAACGCACTGATCCTGCCGTCGCCAAAATTGCCAACCAGCAGCGCGGTGCCGAACATGCCGAAGCTCGCGGGCGCGAGCGCCAGCCCCCAAGGCGAGTTCAACGTTCCTTCTGAGGCAAAACGCTTCAACAGATTTCCATTCAGGTCAAAGATATCCACGAACCCATTTCCCGGCCCCGCGACATCATCGTGTTTCTTGGCATCCTGCTTGGCGTAGGTGACAAAGAGTTGTCCGTTGATGTTGCGAATCCCGAACGGCGCGAAGCCGGCTGGGACATTGGCATCCGTGAACTTCTTCACCAGTTGGAATTGCCCGTTATACATTTCCACGGTGGCATCGCGGAAGTTGGTGGCATAAAGGAAATTAGCCGAACCGTTATTGCCGATGGCCAGGCCCTTGTAAACCGCCCCGAGCGGGGTGCGGTCGGCGCTTAAACCAGGACCGGAGTGGTTCACGGCGAGGATGGCATGGGTGCCGTCAACCGTCGGACTCCAGCCGCTGATGGTGCCGTCTTCGGTGTCGAAAATGAACCGGCTGGTCCCGGATTTTCCGCCGGAAGAAACCACAAAATCGCTGCTACCGTTGAACACGATGCCGGTCGGACTGGCGACCGCGCCGGCCTTGGCGTTGGGTGGCGTGGGAATAGTCACCACGAGCGCCTGAGCAATACCTTGTCCGGTGTACAGGGTGGAGAATCCGGTGCCGTTGTCGGCAATCCAGAAAGGGCTGGTCGGGCTCGCCGCAATGCCCCAGGCGTTGACCAATTTGGGGTCGGTGAAGTTCGCCACTCCGGCGATGTCCGAAACGAGATTGGTGCGCGTGTAAATGTTCTGAGCCTGCAATGCGATGGCGCTCAAACTCAACGCGACTACCGCCCATACGACCGACCACCCCATTTTGCTTGCCTTCACGCGAACTGACATATGCTTGCCTCCTCTTGGCTGGTCCGTTAAACCAGGTCGGACATCAGTTATGAGTGATGATTCAATCTGCGAGAAGGTTACGCAATTCGCAGCCTTTTCACAGCAATGGTTGAACGGGGGTGCCCATCGCCGTCATTCAGCCCATGGTCGGGCACATGTCGCGAAACTCGCTTTGAAGTCCAACGGCAGCGATCTGCAGACGGAGGTCCGAGTGCCCTGATCGACGAGGCCAACAGCCTTCGCGCCACAGCCGTCCGCAAGCGTGACGCTCGCACTGCGCTGAATGGAATCGACACCGCACTGAAGGCGCTGGAGATGTTCGCCAAGCTCAGCGGTCAACTGCGGGATCCGCAGCACAATCACCTACACCTGCATGGCGAGGTCCCAAGCCGGGGAGAGGCCATTGAGACTGCACGAGAATTGTTGGGAGGTATTCGCGCCAAACCTGTTTTAACTACGGCGACGCAACTTGCCTTCTGTCTCAGACGGTCACACCTTATAGTGACTCCTATCACTGCTAATTGTGTGGGGTAAGGATAGCGTCCACAGCCACAATAGGTGGGCGCCTCCGGCGATGTCTTCACGGAGAGCCGCACCTCGTGCCGTGGTATGGAGGTGCGAAATGGACCCTCTGCTGGTGCGGCAATTTCGTGCCGTCGTGGGAGATGCGGGCCTCATTAGCGGACCGGAGCAACTCCGGACTTACGAATGCGATGGCCTGACGCTCTTCCGCGTAGCCCCCGACCTGGTTCTTCTTCCATCATCAGCGCAAGAGTTGCAGGACATCGTGAAGATTTGCCACCGCGAGCGAATCCCGTTCGTGGCTCGCGGTTCGGGCACGGGACTGAGCGGTGGAGCGCTACCCGTCAAAGGCGGTGTGGTCATCGGGGTTTCAAGGATGAACCACATTCTCGACATCGATATCCTCAACGCGCGCGTCGTGGTCGAGCCCGGCGTGACCAACGCCTCGATCAGCGCGGCGGTTGCGCCGCACGGTTATTTTTACGCGCCGGATCCGGCCTCGCAGATCGTGTGCACCGTGGGCGGCAACGTGGCGGAGAATTCCGGCGGCGTCCACTGTTTCAAGTACGGCGTCACCACCACCTACATCTTGGCGCTGGACGTCGTGCTTTCCGACGGTTCGCTGGTCCATCTGGGAGACAAGACTCTGGAATGTCCGGGGTACGATCTGGTCGGCGCTTTTGTTGGCTCGGAGGGCACCTTCGGAATCGTCACTAAGATCACCTTAAGGATCATCAAGAAGCCGGAGTGCACGCAAACCCTGATGGCGGCTTTCAATTCCATCAGCGAGGCCGGGGCGGCGGTAAGCGCGATCATTTCCGCTGGATTGTTCCCCGCTGGCCTGGAAATCATGGACCACCTTGCGATCGAGGCGGTGGAGGCGGCGGTCCATCCCAATTATCCGAATTGCAAGTCACTGCTGCTGGTAGAGCTGGACGGCTCGATGCGCGAGGTTGACCTGCTGATGGAGAAAGTCGGTCCCATGTGCACTTCCTGCGGGGCATGGGAAATCCGGCTGGCGAAGTCAGAGCCGGAACGCATAGCCATCTGGAAGGGGCGCAAGGCGGCCTTCGCCGCGGTGGGCCGGATCTCGCCGAATTACCTGGTGCAGGACGGCGTCATTCCGCGCACTGCCCTGCCGCGGGTGCTGGCCGAGATCGACCGGCTGAGCACGGAAGCAAATCTGCGGGTGGCCAACGTCTTTCATGCCGGCGACGGCAATCTCCACCCCCTGGTGCTTTATGACCGGCGCATCGAGGGGCAGGAACAGCGGGCCATGGAAGTGGCGGAAAGTATCCTGCAGCTGTGTGTCGACGCGGGCGGCTCCATCAGCGGCGAACACGGTATCGGCGAAGAGAAAAAACACTTTATGCCGGTGATGTTTTCCGCCGCGGATCTCGACGCCATGCAACGCCTGCGCGACGCCTTCGATCCTCTTCAGCTCTGTAACCCCACCAAGATGTTTCCCGGCACGGATGTGAATTACCAGCGGCCGATCGCGTACGAGCCTCACCCCATCGAGAAAGCGGGCCTCGCCCAGAGGTACTAGTTGGAGCAGATCATGAGCGAAACTCAAACGCGAACACACCCGGCGTGGACGGAATTGGAAAAACTGGCCGGAGGAGAGCACATTCGGCCGGCCACGCCCGGCGATGCTATTGACGGCGTGCAACCGGCGGGCGTCATTGCGCCGGGATCGGCACAGGAAGTCGCGCAGGTCCTGAAGTATTGCAGCTCCGCCGGCCTGGCCGTGGTCCCACGCGGCGGGGGCACCAAGCTTTGGTTCGGCAATCGTCCGCAGAAGGCGGATTTCATCCTATCGACGGAGCGGCTGAATCGGGTCGTCGAGCATGCCTGGGGCGATATGACCGCGACCGTCGAGGCAGGGTGCACGATCGGCAGTTTTCAACAGGCGCTCAAGGAACGTGGTCAGAGATTGGCCGCGGACCCGCTGTGGCCGGAACGGTCAACCGTCGGCGGCCTGCTGGCGACCGCGCAGAGTGGAACGCTTCGCATCCGCTACGGCGCGGTCCGCGATCTCGTGCTCGGCGTCGAGATGGCGCTGCCGGACGGCAACCTCATCAAGGCAGGAGGCAAGGTCGTCAAGAACGTCGCCGGCTACGATCTGACAAAACTGGCGATCGGCTCCTTCGGCACGCTCGGCGTGATTACGCGGACCGTATTTCGCCTCCATCCCATTCCCGTCGCTTCGGCGACATATAGCGCGACGGTTGCTTCCCCGGCCGAGGCAAACAGGATGCTGCTCGCCATCCTCGATTCGCAATTGGTGTACACCGGTTTGCAGCTTCGGGCTGAACAGGGGGGCAAGATCGCCGTGGACGTTCGCTTCGAAGGCATTCCGGAATCGCTGCAGGATCAATATCAAAAACTGGGCCGTGTGGCCGCCGGGCACGGCTTCACTGAATCTTCAGATGAACTCTGGACGGCGCGGCAGAACTTGTTCGTCACTGCCGGTGACGCGGTGATCTGCAAGTGCAGCGTACTGCCAGCCCGGCTGGGGGCATTGTGTGAGGCGGTGTTCCGTCAGGTCGAGTCGGCGGGTGCCGGCGCGGCGCTGGTGGCGCAGGGCACGGGCGTGGCCGAGTTGCGCATGGATATCGCCCGTCCGCAGCAGCAGCGGCAGCTGATCCAGTCTTTGCGCGATGAAGTCGGGCAGTTACAGGGAACCATGATTGTGGAGCAGTGTCCGGTTTCCGTCAAGGAAGGTATGGACGTCTGGGGACCCGTTAACAATGGGCTGCCCTTGATGCAGGCCATCAAGCAGAAATTCGACCCGGCGCGAACCATGAACCCGGGCCGCTACGTGGGGGCCATATGATGGAGCTTCCCGTCGCAACAGCAGTGAACGGCATACGACAGGTTTTCGACCAGCATCACCCGCCAGCTGCGGAGCTGTTGAACGTCTGCGTGCATTGCGGCTTTTGCCTTCAGACCTGCCCCACCTACACGCTTTGGGGCAAAGAGATGGACTCGCCGCGTGGCCGTATTCAGCTCATCAATATGGCGCTCGAAGGTGAGGTTGGGCTGACCGACCTGTATGTCTCGCATTTCGACCATTGTTTGGGATGCCAGGCGTGCGTGACCGCGTGTCCCTCGGGAATCAAGTACGGCAAGCTGATTGAGGCGATGCGTGGACAGCTCGGGCGGCTGTATCAACGGCCGCTGGCGGACCGCGCCCTGCGGCGGATGATCGCCGCCACGTTCAGCCGGCCTAAGCGCTTGCGTAAGCTGGCGTACGCGCTCCGTGCCTATCAACGTCTCGGGTTGCAGCGTCTGCTCCGGGCAACGCATTTGACCTCTCTGCTGCCTCACAGCCTGCGGGCGATGGAGCAGTTGCTGCCCGATCTCTCACGCAATGGCTTGTCAAAGGCACTGCCAGAACGCATCGCAGCCCAAGGTGAGAAGCGGCGCACGGTCGCCATGTTGACTGGATGTGTGCAGAGCGTGTTCATGGGCCAGGTAAACGCTGCGACGGTGCGCGTCCTGGCCGCCGAGGGCTGTGAAGTATTGGTGCCGCCGGATCAGGGGTGTTGCGGCGCTCTGCTGATGGATCTGGGTCAGGAGAAAGAAGGTCTGGACATGGCGCGCAGATTGATCGACCTGTTCGGACCGTTGCAGGTTGACAATATTGTCGTGAACGCGGCCGGTTGCGGAGCCACGCTCAAGGAGTACGGATATCTGCTGCGCGACGATCCCGCATACCGTGATCGGGCGCTCGCTTTTTCCGCGAAGTGCAAGGACATTTCCGAGATCCTGGCGGAGTTGCCGGCGCGGGCGCCTCGCCGCACTCTTGCCATGCGGGTCGCCTACCACGATGCTTGCCACCTGCAGCACGCACAAGGCCTACGCGAGCAACCGCGTGCAGCGCTGCGCACCATCCCCGGGTTGGAACTGTTGGAACTTCCCGAAGCCGCGCTCTGCTGTGGTTCTGCTGGTGTCTACAACCTGGTTCAGCCGGACACCGCACGCCAACTGGGCCAGCGGAAAGTCGACAAGATCGTCTCCGGAACCGCACAGGTTGTCGCGACTGGGAATGTTGGCTGCCAGCTTCAACTCGGTGCTCTGTTGAATGAAACGAGGCACCCCGTGCCGGTCGTCCATTTCGTGGAGCTACTGGACGCTTCCATCTCCGGAGCAAAAATAGGGTAGGGACAAAATCCTCTTCACGATATCCCGGCAC
This sequence comes from Terriglobales bacterium, assembly GCA_035691485.1. NCBI lineage: Bacteria > Pseudomonadati > Acidobacteriota > Terriglobia > Terriglobales > Terriglobales bacterium. The sequence goes on along the minus strand of DASSIZ010000113.1, from coordinate 18,512 downwards.
GTTCCAGCGCCCTCGGGCCGATCAAGGGAACCAATTCGTTCCCCGAGAGGGACGTGAGAACACCCTGCCTCCCGGGATCGAACGCGCCTTACCGCCGCCACAGTACCGGGTGACCTTAACCAGCCGCGCCTGCCGCTATAGGTCGATATCCCACTCGCTCCAGCGCCTCGCCAAAATTCTGGAGGAACGCTTGCACATCGTCCGCGGTCGCGAGCGGTCCCATGATGCCGATTCGGAACACCTTGCCGGCCAGCGGGCCGAATCCGCCCGCGATGTCAATGCCGTGTTCCTGCACCAAAATGCTGCGCACCTTGGCGTCATCTACGCCCGGCGGCACACACGGAGTGTTCAAATTGATGATGCGGTTTGTCTCCTCGGGCACGTGCATGCGGAGACCCAACTCCTCGATGCCCTTGACGAACTGCAGGTGTGCGCGCTGGTGGCGTTCCCAGCGCTTTTCGACGCCTTCCTCGACGATCAGTGTCAGCGCCTCATGCAGCGCATAGAACAAGGTGATCGAGACGGTATGGTGATACCGGCGCGAAAGGTTGTAGTAGTCGTTGAGCAACTTCAGATCGAAATACCAGCTTCGACTGGTGTTCTTGCGCTCGTTCAGCCGGTCCGCAGCGCGCGGCGACAAGGTGATGGGAGCCAAGCCTGGCGGGCAGCTCAGCCCTTTCTGCGTGCAACTGTAGGCCACATCAATACCGGTGTCATCAACTCTCACGGGCATGGCGCCCAGCGAAGTCACGACGTCGGCAATCACTATGGCTCCGATCTCATGCGCTGCCGCACAGGTGGCTTTTCCGTGCTGCACCGCGCCGGTGGACGTCTCGGCGTGCACGTACATCACGACCTGCGGCTTCTCACGGCGGATAAACTCCGCAGCCTCGTCGTCGCCGAACACTTCGCCCCATGGCTTCTCGAAGCGGACCACGTTGGCGCCCTGCCGCTTTGCCATCTCCGTCATGCGGTCGCAGAAGTAACCGTTCGCCAGGACGACCACCTTGGTTCCGGCCTCGACGAAGTTGGTGACTGCGGTCTCCATGCCGCCGCTGCCGGTACCGGAAATGGCAAACGTCAGCATGTTCTGCGTTCCGAACACCATCCTGAGCATTTGCTGGATTTCTTCGTTGACCTTGAAGAAGTACGGATCGAGGTGGCCGACAATCGGCTGCTTCATGGCTTCGTACACGCGGGGATGGACTTGGCTGGGTCCAGGCCCATACAGGAAACGCTTCGGCGGATGAATTGAGATTTCAGTAATAGGCATTTTCATCTCCACAACCAATCGAGCTTTATCTCGACCGTGCTTGGTTGCAGTGACCATGGTCACGCGACAGCGTGACTGCAGAAGCAGAAGATGTGCGAGATTGCGCCCGAAACGGTTAAAGCACGAGCGCGCTCGGCTCCTGATCGAGGAACTGTGGAATTCCGGGCCCAAGGTACGGATCAATTCGCGTTGTCAATCCGCTTGCGGACTCAGCGTCTCAAGCGAGTGCCCGAACTTAAGCGCAACAGCGCGTTATCAGGCTGCTTGGCCTTTGCCAACTTTATTCTCACCCGATGCCAGCCCAATGGCTCTGACTTCCGAAGCCAGACAAATCAAGAACAACAACAGACCTGCCTCCAACAGGTTCCTGCCCGATACGTTGGTCGCACTGACGAGTGCTTGGTTGAGCTTGGTGATGTGTCCGATCACAGCTACCAGTGCTACCACCCAGCCGAGGTAATAGCAGACTCTCGAAATCAAATGCAGACGATCTGCACGCTCCATTGTTGCCTCCCGGCGAGTCACCCTGCTCGCCTCAGGCCCTGATATTCGGCCGCGATTATATCGCTCCGGCAGACGACTGGAACTAAAGATAAAGCTTACCTCGAATTCCGCCGCATAACGTTCGCTATCCTCCTGTGGTACGCAACACTCCTACTTTTCAGAACCGGCTCGAGAGAAGTGTTGACTCCTGAAAGCACAGCCAATATTTTGACCCTACAGACCTCTGGCCGCGAAGAGGAGCATTTGATGAAGCCCACGATATTGTTATTCGTGCTCTCAAGCGCGGTCCTGGTTGGCCTCGCAGCCCATTCGCGCGGACAAGCTTCGGCGCAACCCCCCGAAGCAATGACGGGATTCGACGACCAAAGTAACGGTTTTTCCGATCCCGACCGGCGCAAGGCCGACCAGAAGTTTTTCGAGGAAGTCGAACACATCGCTCCCGACGGACTGGGCCCTCTTTACAACGCTCAGTCTTGCCGTGAATGCCACCAGACCCCGGTCACCGGTGCTGCCAGCCAGGTCACGGAGCTACGAGTCGGGCATCTCGACGCACATGGGCAATTTCAGAATCCTCAAATTCCCATCAACCATGGCTCCGAGGTGATCAAAGATAGAACACTAATAAATGACCGAGCGATCTGTGCTGAGATTCAGGAGCGCGTCCCCGTAATAGAGACGGTGCGGACGACCCGCCTCACAACGAACATACTGGGGGACGGCTATGTGGAAGCGATTTCTGACGAAACTCTGGTGAAGATCCGCAAACAACAATGCCGTGCGTCCCATGGAAAGATCTGCGGGCAGGCAGTGAAAGTGCCCGTCCCGGAAGGCGGGAGCGACAACCGCATTGGACGCTTTGGCTGGAAAGACCAGCATGCCAGCCTGCTGGCCTTCGCCGCCGACGCCTACCTGAACGAGATGGGCATCACAAACCGGCTGCAGAAAACCGAAGTAACCGCAATCTGCAATCCGGCGGTAACGACGTCGCTTCCGAACAATGATGCGACCAAGATAACCGAGCCCAACAGCCTGCCCGATCCAAGCGATAACAACCTGGACGATATCGACCACTTCGCCAGCTTTATGCGTTCTCTGAAGGCGCCTGCGCGGGACGAAACGGCCGCAAACACCCCAGATGCGAAACGTGGAGCAGAGGTGTTCACCAAGATCGGCTGCGCGAGTTGTCACGTAGAAACCATCGTAACCGGAAAAAGTCCGGCCGGGCCTGCAGGCCCCGGCCTCCATCCGGACGTTCTAGAAAACCGGACGATTCATCCCTATAGTGACTTCCTTCTACACAACGTTGGAACCGGAGACGGAATCGCGATTGCCCTCATCGAACATTTCAGCCGCGAACGCGTGGAAAAGCGCTTGCGCGAGGAGAGCACCGCCGCCGCGGAGTCAAAAAGTGCCTTCGAAAAAACCGGGGATGAGTGCAGCGAAACTTACCAGACTGCTGTTGCTGAGGGAGAAAAGCACCCCAAGCTGCTGCGAGACACCCTGTGTGCGCGCAACAAGATCAGGACGGCTCCCCTGTGGGGACTACGCCTGCGTTCACGCTTGATGCACGATGGCAAGACGGTTCGACCTGACGATGCTATCCGCCGCCATAGGGGAGAATCCTCGCAAGTAACGGAGCGGTTTCTCAAGCTGAAGCCCGCGGACCGAAAAGCGCTGCTCGCCTTTCTACAGTCGCTGTAACGGTCGTTGAACTGTACGCCTAATTCGCCGAGGCGTTTTGAATCCGCGGTCACAACAGTAATTGCAAACGTCTGCACAATGCGTCAATTGGGTTGTAAACCCAAAGGTCTAATCGGGTTGTGGGAATCAAACCCAAATAGCGATTGCCGACACCACAAACCCCGCCGACGATGGTTGCGCGCAGCTCTTACCCACGTCCTAATGGGGTTGAGAATCGGGAGGTCCGGCGTTGGTCGCGGCTCCGATCTGGGTACCAATGACCTCTCCCGAAACTATTAGCTCCACCCGACGATTTGCCTGCCGCCCCGCGGCGGTACCATTGGGCGCGACTGGCTGACTCTTTCCCAGACCCAGCGAGGCAATATTGCTGCCGTCAATGCCCTGTTGGACCAAGTAGTCGCGCACTGCGGCGGCGCGCTTTTCGGAGAGCTGCTGGTTGAACAAATCGCTCCCAACATTATCCGTGTGTCCCTCGGCAACGAAATGTAGTTCGGGATAGTTCAGAGCAATTCCTGAAATCTTCGCCAAACGTTCGCGCGCCTCCGGGCGCAAGTTGTACTTCCCGAACTCAAACAGCACGTCGGACATGTTGATGACGAGCCCTCGCGGCGTGTCCCGGGTACTCAGGATTTTGTTGAACTGCAGCAGAAGTTTGGCGCGCAAGGCGGCTTTGTCCGCCTCGGCGGCCTGGCGCTGGCGTTCCGCTTCCTCGGCTGCAGCCCGGGCCTTTTCCGCGTCAGCTTGCGCCGCCTTCTGCTGCTCGAATGCGGCCGCGCGGGCGGCATCGGCTGCCTGTTGCTGACGCAGCGCTTCCTGCCGTGCTTGCTCGGCTTCCGCCTTAGCCTGCTCGGCGCGAACCCTCTCCGACTCGGCAGCGGCCCGACGCGCAGATTCCTCATCCGCTTGGGCGCGAGCCTTAGCTTCGCGATCAGCAGCCGCCTTGCGTTCCGCCTCTTGCCGTTCTTCCTCTTGCTTCTTCAGTGAGATTACGCGGGCATCCTCGGCGGTCTGCGCTGCGTCTCGGGCCACGGTGCCGATCGGAGTTCTACCCTGTTTCCGAGAGTAATATTCCTCGGCTTGCTTGAGGAGTTCGGCAGCCCGCTGGTAGCTGGCACTCGCATACTGATCTGCCTTGGCAGCGCGTGCAATCCGCAAAGCATTCCGCGCTTCCAGCAAGTCAAGCGGGAGATTACGGTCGACGCCAAACATAGGTGCATCAATTTTTTCTACTGTCGCCTGGTAGGTTCCGCGAGGCAGCAATTGGTACCTTGCGTTAATTTGTTCTTCCCGGCCTAAGGTATCCACCCGGATGGAATTCTCAGCGACGACAACGTCACTTGGCTGCGTAACCGCGAAATACGGTTCTGCAGTCACGATCATCCCAAACGCCTGCAGGTCGCTGGTGACGTGCAGGCCCCCACTTCCTCCCCCGTCCACGAGCAGTTCACCGAGGTTATTGGCCCGGCCTTCCGGCGTAATTGCCCAGAGCACGTACGTCATGTATTCCAGCCCGAATTTCGAAGCCGGCTGCAAGTGGTGGAATTTCGCTTCGATGTCGAGCCTGCCGGTCTTGCTCTGGACGGTGGCACTCCCGACGGCTTGCGGCATGACTTGCGTGCCCTTGAAGTCAATCTTGGTCGCGCCGCCACGGTGCCGATAGTTGACTGCCTGCGTAGTGCGCGAAACGACATCGACGCGAAACACCGGCGTCTTCTCCATGGGCTCGACCTGCATTGACTGCTCCTGTTGCGCCCGTGTCGACGCCAACGAGAGGAACGGCAAACAAAGACAGGCGAGAACAACAACTGAATTGCGGACACACAGCATGCGTGACCTCCTCAACAGGTTCCGTACAGTTGCCGGCGAATGCTTGATTCGACAGTGTAAGCCGATTTAAATCGCAAAGGGAATCGGGAAACCACCTGAAAGGAGGTGCCCTCGCGGGAACCATCGTCCCTTAGGGGACGCTTTCTAACTCCGAAGCACTGCGGTGACCATTTCTTTCAACCGACGCAACTTTGGGTGGTGGTGTCCAGTCAGTTTAGGACACCAGCGGTATTCGGCCTATGTTTCGGCTTCACCGGGGGCTGATACCGGAGCTCCGCTGAAATCCCCTTCGTATGGCAAAATGACCTCATGGCCTTGTATGAACGGTGTAACCGTGGTGCTGATTTCGGCCTGTGTTATTCGTCGTGCCAAGCTCGTAAGGAACGGCGGTAATGCAATCATTGCGTGCCTGTCGACTCGCGTTCTCACTCTCTCTGTTGCTGTGCGCATCGGGGTCCGCACAAACGAAGCCGGTCTTCAGCTTCCCGCTGCCTACGGGAGTCCGGCTGGATCCAGTTGGCGAGGTGGTCGAGCTGGGCAGCCTGCCAATCAATCTCGTGCTCGCACCCGAGGCGGGCAAGGCCGTGGCTGTGCTCAGCGGCTTCCGCGAGCAGGGCGTCCAAGTCGTCGATCTGATCGCACGGAAGGTCACGCAGACCCTGCTCCAGGACGGCGCGTTCTACGGGGCTGCCTTTTCGCCCGATGGCCATCACCTGTACGTCTCCGGCGGAAACACCGACTTGCTATTCGTTTATGCATGGAAGGATGGCGCGGCCACGCTCGAGAACAAATTCGTGCTGGCAAAGGCGAAGGCCGAGGATGGCACCGGGACCAGCTATCCCGCAGGCATGGTGGTTGCGCCCAACGGTAAGTTCGTTTATGTCACGGAAAACGTCGGCGACCGAATTGCGATAGTGAATACGGCGACGGGCGAGGTCGCGCAGCGCTTCCCTACCGATCATTATCCCTACGGCATTGCGCTCGCCGCGGATGGGCACGTGTTCGTTTCCGCCTGGGGCGGCAGAACGATCTCAGAGTTCCGCGTGCTACCGGACGGAAGGCTCGCATACCTAGGCAGGATGGAGGTCGGTCGGCATCCATCGGCGCTGGCAGCAAAGGGAGCGAGACTGTACGTCGCGCTCGCGGGCAGCGACCGCGTAGCGATCGTCGACACGAGGCTGCGGCGGATTGCGCGCTACCTGCACGATGCCGCGCCAGGCGCACCGCCGGAGGGCAGCACCCCCAATGCCGTCGCGCTCAGCCGCGATGGCAAACGTCTGCTCGTCGCGGAAGCCGACAACAATGCCATCGCCATATTCGACGTGCCCAGCGGAAAATTGCTTGGAAGGGTTCCGACCGACTGGTATCCGACTGCGATCGCCGAAGTGGGTGACAAGCTACTTATCCTCTCCGGCAAAGGACATGGCACCCATGCGAACCCGGATGGCCCCGTTCCACTCACCAATTGGCCGTTCGGGAATCCGAAAGCTTACACGCTGGGACAATTGAACGGCACGCTGCGCGTGCTCCCCGCATTTCCTTCCCCGGCACAGTTTGCTCGCCTGACACAGCGGGTTGCGGCGGCAAATAACTGGCAAGCGCGGCCCGCGGCGAGGCGCTATCCGCCCTTCCATCACGTCATCTACATCATCAAGGAGAACCGGACCTACGATCAGGTGCTGGGTGATATGAAGGACGGCGACGGCGATGCCAGCCTCGTCTATTTTCCCGATATCACCATCACCCCGAATCATCATCAATTGGCGCGACGCTTCGGACTCTTCGACCGCTTCTTCGTCAACGCCGAGGTCAGCTCGCAGGGCCACATCTGGTCCACAGCTGCGTACGCCACTGACTACGGCGAAAAAGTGATCCCCTCCGGCTACGCCGGCAAGCGTGCTGACATGGATGGTGAAGAGAGTACTGAGCCGGAGCGCGGCTTCCTGTGGACGCTCGCCAACCGCGAGGGCATCACTTTCCGCGACTACGGCGAGATGGTCCATGGGAACCCGGGCTGGCCGGTGACGCAACACGATTTGGGCGGTGACATAAATCGCGACTACCCACCGATGGATTTCACCACGCCGGATCAAAAGCGCGCCGACGTATGGATTGCCGACCTACAACGTTACGTGCGCGAGGGCAACATGCCGCAACTGGAGTTGTTGTGGCTGCCGATGGACCATCTGGCAGCAGCGCGTCCTGGAAAGTGCACGCCCCGCGCGTGCATGGCCGACAACGACCTCGCGCTCGGACGGATCGTGCAGGCGCTTTCGCATAGCCCCTATTGGAAGGACACGGTGATCTTCGTCGTCGAGGACGACGCGCAAGCCGGACCGGACCACACCGACTCGCACCGCGCACCTTTCTACGCCATCTCGGCCTACAATCGGCCGGGCACGCTGCATCGCTTCATTAATACAACTGACGTGATCGCGGCGATCGAAGACATCCTTGGCATGGGGCGGCTCTCGAAATTCGATTACTTCAGCCGACCGCTGTCCGATATTTTTGCCTCGACCCCTGACCTCGCGCCCTACGATCCACTCACGCCCACGCAGGACCTGAATGAGAAAAATCCGAAGAACACACCGGCTGCACGATTGTCGGAAGGGCTGGACCTCAGCGCCCCCGATCGCGTGGACGACCAGCTCTACAACCGCATTCTATGGCTCATGTTGAAAGGCGACGCGCCGCCGCCAGTCGCGCAGAATCACGCGCCGCTGCACGCTTTACAGTCCAGCAAATAGTGACTGCCGGAGTGGTGCTAGCCATTCAACCTTGCCAAGTCGGCAACCAAGCTCTGCGTCACGGCGGCGAGTGCCCCCCGCCCATGCGCCTAGTGCCAACTCGTATTGCTTGTCGCATGTGATGGCACTCGGCGCGGAGGCCCTCGCGCGTTTGCTCGTCCCGATTTTCAAGGCCTCTCCATCGCCATAGGATAGGTTCGGCCACTCTATCGTAGCGGTCTTGTGCGGACGCCAGATTGAACTTACGCAATCACCCGGGTCCGACGAGCTACTTGTGACCGTCCCGCCCCTCGTTTTCTCTTCCACCCCGTACTTGGAATGTCAGCGTGTGCAGAGTGGGATCGCCTCCAACCTTGACCAGCAGTTGGTATGTTCCCGCGGCGAAGCCTTTCGTCTTCAGGTTGAAGATGTAGGCGCCTCTGTCGCGGTCACCGACATAGCGGAAGCGCAGGCCGGGGTTAGCGTGACCGGCAGCCATCATCGGCATGTTTCCGTTAGCACCGACAACAGCAACCGCGAACACCTCCACTGACGGCGAAGAGACGTTCCGGCCGTTGTAGTCACAGAGTTCCAAGCGAACCGGTATGTCGCTGTCTTCGTGTTTCGGCTCACTGTGGCCAAGCACACACACACTGTACCCCACGCTGTAGCTCACCGATGCACTGGAAGCGTTGCCGACATTGTCGCCGGCATTTACCGTGAACTGCTTTGCGCCGACGGACGCAGTGTCGAGCGCGGCGCCATTGGCCACCGTACCGCTGCACGTCGCCAGACCCGATCCGCCATCAGCACACGAATAGAACGTAGCGACCGGCTGGTGCAACGCGTACGTCGCATTCGCAGGTGTGGTGATCGAGATCTGCGGGGCGCGTTTGTCCACTTTGAGGCCGAAGATCGGTCCGGCGGTCGTGCACTTGCCGGCGACATTGCATACGGTGACGCTATTGGTAGCAGCGTTTGCGTTCTCGCTGCCGACGGGCACGTTGGTAGTCAGAACGAAGGATTCATTGGCGATATTAACCAGGCTAGAGCCGCCGCCATTCGCCGTGCAAACGATGGCGATGTCGGAGGCATGCCAGACACCGTCGGGCTTGCCGCAGGAAACCACCGGCGGCAGCGGGCTTTGAACCGTGACGGTGAAGTTCTTGGCGCTGATATTGTGGTGCGCGTCGGTCGCCGAGCAGCCGACGGCTGTCGTTCCAACCGGAAACACCGAGCCAGAAGCGGGCAGGCAAGTAACCGACACCGTGCCGTCCACCAGGTCGGTAGCGATTGGCGAACTCCAAGTCGCCACTCCACCGGATGAACTGCTCGCCACCAACGTGAGGTCAGCCGGCAGATTGCTAATGACCGGAGGAGTTGTGTCCTGCACGGTCACCGAGAACTGCTTCGTGCTGGTATTGCCGCGCGCGTCGCTAGCTGAGCACCCTATGCTGCTGGTTCCAAGCGCGAATGTGGATCCGGATGCCGGCAAGCAGTTCACCGGCACAGATCCATCAACAACATCGCTCGCAGTCGGAGATGTCCAAGTCGCAATCGCGCCGCTTGGAGCTGTCGCTTCTAGAATCAAGTTCGATGGCAAGCCGCTGATGACCGGCGGCGTGGTATCCCGAACCATGACGGTAAATTTGCCGCTGCTGCTGTTGCCGTGCCCGTCCGTAGCGGAACAACTTACCGTCGTCGATCCGAGCGGGAACACCGAACCCGATGACGGAGCACAGATCACCGCGACCGTGCCGTCCACCAGGTCATTTGCGGTCGGCCCGGACCATGTGACCACGGACCCCGACGCGGAAGTCGCTTCAGCGGTGATGCTCGACGGCAGATTACTGATCAACGGTGGTGTCGTATCTTTCACCGTCACGACAAATGATCCCGCCGCCGTGTTGCCGGCAGCATCAGTCGCTTTGCACTGCACCGTGACGCTGCCCACGGCAAACTGTGATCCCGACGCGGGAGTGCACAGCACCGGCACAGTTCCGTCGACGTTGTCAGTCGCAGTGACGCCCGGCCAGGAAACGGTGGTGGTTAGCCCCGTCGCTTCGAGTTGGATGTCAACCAAGCCACTGATCACCGGCAGAGTTTCATCCGCCACGGTGAGTGGGAAACTCTGGGATGCGATGTTGCCGGCCTTGTCCTTGGCGGTGCAGGTGACCGTCGTCGTTCCCAGCGGAAACATACTTCCGGACGCCGGAAAGCAATTGGGAACGATTGCGCCATCCACGATGTCATCCGCCGTCGCGATGTAGCTTACCGTTGCGCCACTGCTGTTCACGGCAGCGGCAGTAACCGACAGCGGAGCTACAACGTTCGGCGCCGTGGTGTCGGTCACCGTTATCACGAAGCTGCCGTTTGCGGTGTTGCCGCTGAGATCGGTTGACGAGCAGTTGACGGTGGTGTTGCCGACCGCGAAAACGCCGCCGCTCGAAGGCGTGCAACTGATGGGACGCGGTCCATCAACCGTGTCGACGGCGCTTACTGTGTAGTGGACGATCGCGCCGTTCAGGACATTGCCTTCGACAGTCATATTTGCCGGCAAGTTCAAAACGGGTGGGTGCAGGTCATAGCTGAAGAAGTGCCAGTTCTGAATGTCGTGTACCTCGGTTGCGCCGCCGGTCGCGCCGGTCAATCCCACCCACGCCGTTCCATCCGGCAGTTGCAACTTGGAGACGATGTCCACCGCAACGACCAGGGCTGGCGTGTTGATGTTGTCGAAGTAAATCGAAAGTTGCGCAGTCGGTCGCACGGCGTAGTGCACATGGACCAGGTGCCAATTGCCGTCTTTCAAGTTCGGGATCTGCGTGCTCTCGCCGATCGAAGCTACGTTCTCTTTCGCGGAATTCGGGTTCACTCCCAGCGTCTGCACACTGATGTGATTGTTGTTGGGATCACCCACAGATGCGTTCAGGAACGTATCAAACTCAATCGCAAGGCTGGAGGGAATGCCGTCGAATCCAAATCCGCCGCCACCGCCGCCCAACACCGTCGGCGACGAATTCTGAATGACAAACGCGAAACCGTCCGCACCGCCGTTCACGAGCTGTGAGATCTGGAACAGGAAAGTCGTGTCAAAACCGTCGTCAAAGCGCTGCTTAGTCAGTGTCCAGGCTCCACCGACTTGGTCGTTGAGGCTCGGGTTGAGGCGCAAGCGGGTGTCGGTGGCAGAGATGTTCTGAATACTGCTGTTTCCCACCAACATCAAGTTGCTGATAACGAGGTTGAGGCCGGCAGCGCCGCCGGAAACAGTGAAGTCAAGTGTTTGGCCCGCGGTGACATTCAGAAACAGCCCGAACGATGTGGTGGTGGTGGTGTTGCTCACCGTGCCGCTGAAGCGCGTGCCGCCTACGCTGCTGACGATTTTCACCTGTGCGGCGGTTGTGTCCTGCGTCTGAAACATTCCTTGGATGTTCACCGCCATGTTGGCGGGGGCAGTCCACTCGATCACGGCGAGATCGCCCGTCGCGTCGGGCTGCAGCAGGAGCATGTTCGTCGGAATGTCGCCGGTCGCGCCCACGCTGTTGTGATACACGCCGAGGAGACTGCTGCGGCTCAGGTCCTGCCAGGCATCGCGTCCCGGAAGTGTTGCCAAGCTCTGCTCGTAGTTTGGAAATGGAGTTAGGCCGCCGGCAATAGAGGGCTTCCAGCCATAGGTCCATGCCGCGTTCGGATTCTGTGCCCCACTGAAATCGCGTGCCGCGTCCCAACTTTTGACTTGGGCGAAGCCGAAGTTGGCCAGCAACAGCACCAGGACAAAAAAACCTCGGGCAGCAAAGGATCGGAACATGACGCCTCCATGGGGGGAGGGTGGTGTTCAGTCGCGTTTATAAGCGCCAGAGGTAACTAGGACAACTGACGTTCGTAACTCATGTTTTCGCAAGTGACTGAAAACGTGCGCTTCGTGACCTTAGGCCGAGTGCATTGGTAACCTCACGTGCATAACGGGAGGGACTTGCTCCGGGGTGGCAACTCCGTCATTCGCAATGCCGCTTTAGGCGTTACTTACTTGCCGTGTGCTATCGCCAGCTACGCTGTTTATGCCATCCGACAGAACGCGTTTGCCACAAAGAAAAACCGCTCCGGATTTTGGAGCGGGCGGTTGCGTTGCCAGCATTTCATTTCCGACGCTTACATCTTGATGGATGAGCTATGCGAGGCGACACATTGCCATTTTCCATCGGGCATCTTCACTGAGGTGTCAGCCGCTCATTCTCATCAAAAGCTCCTGTCGACCACGATCTTGCAATCGGGCCCGTTCAACACCACAACGTTTCCTCCAGGCCCGGAAAGCAAGGTGAGGTTTTTAGCCAGGAGTAACGCCTGGATCGGGGTGACACCCATTTGCGCCCGCATGGCCGTGAGACGGTCGGTTGGAGCGGTGCCAGCAATGCCCTTCCCGCAAATCCGGCGGAATTTCGCAACATTTCGCGACGTGTGCTTTGCTTCTCCAAAAACATTGGGCTCATGTTCGTCCGCCTTTCAAATGGATTACGTGATTATTTGGTAGTGTCTCAGTTTGACTTTCTGAGCGCGGTCCGTTGGGCGCGTCGCGCGATTAGGCAGGAACGTACGTCAACCGAATAAAGTCATCGGCGATTAAATCGCTGGCCCCCAGGTGGAGCGGCGGCCGGGGGCCGGCGAAGAATGGCGTGCCACCACCAAGCACGACGGGGCGGAGGTAGAGTCGATACTCATCGATAAGACCGGCCTCGGTCAGGCTTTGCGCCAGGACTGGTCCGCCAACTTGAATCTCGCCAGCCAGCTCAGCCTTCAGCCTGCGTATCACCTTCTCGAAATCATCCGCGACAAGCGTGGTGTTGGGGCCAGCTGACTTGAGGGAACGCGACACGACCCACTTCGGCTGGCTCCGCCACGCCACCGCGAAGTCACGGTCCTCCGCGTCCCAATCAGGAAGATCTTCGTCCCAATAACGCATGATCTCGTACCAGGGAATTCCGCATGGCTCCGCTTTTTCCAAGAATTTGGACTTCCACCCGCCAAAAATCAGTTTTGTCGGCGTGACCACGTGAAATTCAGCGGATGAGGTAAAGCGCGGTCTGGTGTGGGATGAAGTTTTTCCAGCCCTCATCGGAGAGGTAGGCGGGATCTTCTTCCATGATGTAGACCTTTTGCCCATCCCACTCGGGGATGGCGGTCAGAGTATTCAGTTCGATGGCCATCCATGAGCCTTTGCGCAGGTGCTTGCTCTCGAGTTGGGTGCCTTCTTCTTTCTCGCGTTTAGCGCTACGAAAGTCGATGGAAGCACCGAGACCGTGGCCCTGGTTGCCAAGAGGATGGCTATAGATTTTGGCCTCAATCCCTTTCTGTTGCATCTCCGCCATGGTTGCGTTGTAAACCTCGCCGGCAGTGCGTCCAAGACGCGAGGCGCGCACCATGAGTGCCTCCTGAAGTGAGTTCGTGTTGGCCAGTGCTCTCTTGATGCCGTCTGGCACGTCGTGCTCGCCGGGTCGAAGCACGTATGCCATCTTCTGCCAGTCGGTGTTGAGCCCCACGTAGGTAATACCGAAGTCGAGATGGACAAGGTCGCCGGGTTGGATGACGGTGCTTTCGGGCGCGACGGCAAGGAATCCACGCGAGGTGTCGTTGGGCTTGCCTTTCCGCTGCACGCGGAGGTCGGGTTCGAACCAGGTCGTTACTCCATGGGCCCACAACGCGTCATAGAGCCAGCGGCGCACGTCGCGAACGGTGGTCCTGCCGGGCTTGATGACGCGACTGGAGAGCGCGGTGTGCGCGAGGTTCTCGGTGAGTAGCACGAGAGGTATGTAGACATCGGTCTCCTCGGGGATGCGCGTGTCCATGAAGTCCTCCTGGAGATCGGCGGCGCTCACGAAGCGCGAAGTGGCTTCCTCGCCGAGGGCTTTGGACAGAAAGAGATAGCTGTCATGGGTGAGGCTGCGGGTGACGCCACGTTTGCCGCCTATACTTAGCGCGATCTTTTTCGGCTGATATTTTGCGTAGAGTTCGGCGAGGACCTTGTCGGCGGGGCGCGGTTCGTCGGAGGTCTCGAAAAAGCGCTTTATGTTCTCCTCGGCGTAGCCGGTGATGGCGTACTTCTTGAGAGTGGGACTAGCGTCATCGACGAAGACAAAGATGTCGCGCCCGCCGACGTACGGACGCGGCGGAGCGATGTACTGCGTCATGGGATCGTCGTGGAACTCCTCGTTGACGACAATGAACATGCTGATGCCACGGCTACGCATGATCTGGTGGAGCAATTCATAACGCTTCGGCAGCCAGCTCTCGCGAATGTCAATCTGCTGTGACCAGGGAAGCAGCTTGATGCCGGCGCGATCGGCGGCGGGAGAGAACGTTGTAATAACGAGGATCAGATAGGCGCAGATTAGGACACGTAAGAAACGCCGCATCCGTATGGCTCCCCCTGGGCGAGATGACTGCCTGTGTCGCAAAGGAGTATACGGCAGGGCTAAGTGCTTGTTGCTCCTAAATTCGAATCCTTCGGGCGAGCTGGAGTGATGTCGGCGGGAATATGTGGTCGAGGTAGAGTTGCGCGCCCGACGGAGCGTTTGCAGGTAGGTGGCCCTCCAAAAACCACCCACTCGGAGCTTGGGCTATCGAAGGTTAATCGGTACCCGTTTGGGGTCGTACTCGAAACTCACCAGACCGTCGCGGTAATCGAGCTTGACGTCAAGCAGGCGGAGCATCCCAAACCCCAGAAATCCGGAAACCTCCGTTCCTGTATGACGGCCGAGTGTCGACAGGTCTAGCGTGATCATATCCAAATTCGCCTGTTGCAAGTGCCCGAAGCGCAGAGTGGCCTTGGCTGAACTGTAGACCTTGTTCACCTCACCGCTGAGACCTCGGACGCGCAGCCGATCCTCGGAACCCACCTTGCTGACCTGCCGCCCCGCACGAACCGAGAGAATATTGTTGAACGCGCCCGTATCGAGCGCGAACAGCATCGGCTTCGAATCGTTCACGCTAGTCGGCACCAGCAGGCCGTGCCCAAAGCGGAAGACTTTCGTCCAGTTGGCCATCTCAGGCGCAATATACCGATCTCTGGGGAGACGTTGCGCGGACTTCGGAGCAGGCGCGGCAGATTTTTGATCGTGCGCGGCCTGTTCGGTCGCGCCGCCCTCTTTCTGTTCAGCCGTCGCCTGCTCCTCCCCCTCGGTGTTCAGTGATTTGGGGGCAACCGTGTCTTCGGGTCGCTTTGGCAGCGGGGATAGGTTGAGCCGCATTCCCGGAAGATCGATGTCAATGAGATAACCTTCGAACACGTCGGCACCAATCAATCCATCCTCGTCGGCCACGGAGCGTTTGTCGCTTACGCGCACCACGCAGTCTTCGAATTCCAGTTCGCCCACCCGGATGCTATCGGCGACCGCCGTGTAGCCGGTCTGCATGCCTTTGTCGCCGATGCCGCCGTAATGCGCCGAAGAGATGCGGGTCAGCCCAGCTTTTTCCCCTACCTTCCGGCTCACCATGATGCCGCCCGCGCCCGTGTCGAGCAGCAAGCGGGTATTGTGGCCGTTAAGCTTTACGGACAAGCCTATGCCACGCATCCGGCGCGAGTCCGCATACATGATCTCCAGCTTCGTCGCGGTCTGTTCAACTTTACCGGCCAGCCTGCAAACGTGTAGGGGCTTGTCCGCTGTCGCCTTCAGGAATTCCAAGTACTCTTCCATCCGGAGGGCTTCTTCTGGATCATCGGGCTGGTATCCAGCAAGGTAAGCCTGCATTGCCGCCAACCTCTGATTGCGCGGAAGCATGCCCCACCACGCACGCTGCACGTCCATGTCGTCAGGGGCGATATCGTGCGCGATCTGTAACTCGTCGTAGGCTTTGCGATAAAGCGAGTAGGCGCGGTACAGCCGGGCCAGCCCGAGATGAGCACGCACTTCTTTGGGATCAAGTCTCTTTGCCGCGAGGTATGCAATCTCGGCATCGGACATTTCGCCGCGACGGAACTGGACATCGCCTTTTGCCGCCATCAGCGCCGCCGAATTGGGCTGCGCGGCCAGCGCGGTGCTGACGGTGTCGAAAGATTCATCGATCTTCTGCTGGCGCAGCATCGCCCGGACGAGTCCCACCTGAGCAGGCGCGAGCTTCGGGTTGGCTTTGAGCAGCGCCTGATAGCCTGCTTCGGCTTCCGCAAACTTGCCCGTCCGGTAAAGCTGGTCGGCAGCCGTCAGATCGGGGTTGGCAGTGACAGGTTTTGTGTCGTCGCCGACCGCTACGGGGGACAGGAGAAGAAGGACAGCGGCAGCAAGGGTCGCAAGAGAAGTAAGACAACGGCGTGACACAGGATTGCTCCGGTGAAGCGGCAGGGTAGCACGGGGCATGTTGCAAATCATTGAGAAGAATCTGGCGGGGACGACGAGACTCGAACTCGCGACCTCTGCCGTGACAGGGCAGCGTTCTAACCAACTGAACTACGTCCCCGGCTCGCAACCGGTACAAAGCAAAGTGGGCAATGCGGGACTTCAAGCCTGCGGCCTTGTGCGCCTCGATGACCGATTGTCAACGCTTTGCACGGCTCGACGGCCAATTACAACCACCAGTTACAAGATATCACACCGAGCCGGGTCAGCGTCGAGGGCAGGCGAGCAACATGCACCGGGAGCGCTGCATCCACCCTAGTATGGTTGAAGTTGGGTCCGATTACACGATCTGTCTGCTTCGAGCCGAGGAAGCCACCTTACAGGTGCTTCAGTCGCATCTCGACAAGCCACTCCGCCAGCCATTGGAGCGGCGGTTGAAGGAAGTCGAAGGGCGCACCGCGGCCTGGATCCGGAGTGAAGCGAAGCGCATTCTCGGCACACCGCGCCGTCACGCCGCTTGACCGCCCTTGCCGTCCGGCGCTCTGCCATCGACCGGGCGAATCGTCCGCCGGGAGTCCTCCGCGGAAATTCCTGAGAAGACCTCGAGATATGACGGCACGACATCGTGCTCCGCTCAACCAGTGTTAAGGAGTACCGCCTGGTATGCGATAGCGCACGTGGATTGCTCCGGTGCCGAAACGGCGCGTCTCAAGGAGTTCGAGTTTCCGTCGTAAGGCGGCTCGGAATGCCGGCTTTCCGCCGCCGACGATCACCGGGTGGAGAAACAGATGACATTCGTCGACGAGATCGGCTTCGAGCGCCAGCCCCGCAAGCTCGGCGCCGCCAATGAAGATGTCGTGCTCCGATTTCCGCTTGAGCTTCCGAACGGCCTCAATGTCAAAGTCCCGCTCGATACGCGTGTTGCGTGTTGTAGCGCCGGTCAGCGTTCGTGAAAAGACGATCTTCTCGCTCTTCTGCCAGACCCGTGCGAAGTCGCGGTGTTCGGGTGGATAGCTCTCCACCGGCGCATCCCAGTACGCCATCGTCTCATAGAGTCGCCGCCCATAGAGATGGGTTCCGATCGACCGCAACAACTCAGTGATGAACGCGTGAACTTGATCGGGATTGGCCCAACCGAAGGAACCGGTTTCGTCCTCCACGTAACCGTCGAGCGACGCATTGGCGATGTAGATCAACTTCGACATACGAGAGAAATAATGTTAGCCGTGTCCCACAATTCCCACCCATCCTGGCGGTTTCCATTGGCCAAAAGGGAGAGACTAGTCTCCCGATTGAGCGTCAAGGGCTTCCCATGAAAACTGGTATGACGGCAAACACTCCGAGGGTCATGAAGTAAACCGTTCCTGAGATGGGGTCGCGGGTCACCCAATATTGTTGGATCGTCAATCCTCGAACCCAGAGGACGAACCCGAATTCGGTGACAAGCATGAGTGCAAGCGCCACCGCGCCAGAGGCGAGCCGTCTCAACCACGTAGCCGGGAACAGGAGCCGCCGAATCAGGTAACGGGCCGAGAAGATGGACACTCCCAGCATGATGGGTGCTTCGATCAGTTCAGCGGTCCGGCTACCCAACCGCGGGACGACCCAAAGCGTGCGAATCGTGCCCAGCACAAATCCTGCCGCGAACACGAGGGCGAAGTAGAGGACTCCGGCTCGAACGATTTGCTTCATGCACAAAGGGCACAAACAAGAGAATGAGGCGCAAGCGCCTCCGGACGAGAAACGAGAACTAGCTTCTGGAATCTAGGGGTTCATGGTGGGCAGTGAAGGACTCGAACCTTCGACCTCGTGCTTGTAAGGCACGCGCTCTAACCAGCTGAGCTAACCGCCCCGGCACGAAGGGGTTTATATTCAAACTCTGAGGCAGTATACGTGACCATGAAAAGGGCGGTCAACGATGCGGTCGTGGCGCCGAAACAGCGCTCCTGTCGCAAAAACAAGTCGCTGCTTCGCGATCGCCGTGGAATCACGGACGCCGGAGGACAAGTGACCAGATTACTGGCTCGCTGATGGCACTCGCGTTGACTGAAACGCGACTATCTTCCAGTTGCCCTTGCGCTTCACCCAAACCTGAGTGGTGCGGTAATCGCCACTATATGGCTTTCCGCCGACGGTGCCCTTCGAAGAGGCCAGCGC
>DASSIZ010000112.1 GCA_035691485.1 Terriglobales bacterium | reverse complement strand
AGATGTCGCAATTGCCGCAGTCGTTGCAAGCGTCAGCGTAATTGGCGAACTGGTGCGCGCGCGTTGTCTTGAACACGCCGCCGGGCACCGCGCGCGCTTCGCCGCCGGAGAGAAATTCGTAGTTGTGGTATGCAATTTCGGCGGCTTCGCTCTGGTAAACGAAATTCGCGTCGTTGGGGCAGACCGGCACGCACTTGTCGCAGCTGATGCAGTCGTACAGCCACAGCTTGGAGCCGATCTTTCGCGGCACGGCTTTATTTTTTGCCCACTGGTAACGGGCGTCGGCGGTGGTACGCTCCACGATCGCTGGCGTGTTCAGTACGCCGGCAGCTTCGACCAGCGCCTGCTCCAGCCCAGCGAGTTGTTTGCGAACGCCATTGGCCAGACGGGGCGGCATGGCCGGGGCAAACTGAGCGGCGAATCCGTTCGCGATCTCGGAGCAGACACCTCCGAGCGGCTGCCCGGGAGTAGCCAGCCATGCTTTCAGTTTAGTCGAGACAAACCGCAGCGGCAGGTTGAGGCTGTCGCCCGCATTGGACCAGTGCACCGCGATGTCGCCGGCGACTTGCTCGATGGCTTGTTCGCCTTTTCCTGCATAGCGAACCACGAAGTCTGGAATGTGCGTGACCCCGAGTTCGCGCATTTTCGCGCCCAGCGCCTCGAGATATTTCGGAAGGCGCGCGTAGCCTCCGGGCCGCAACAAGTCGGTGCAAGTGGTGACCGGAACGAAATTCATCGCCACGGCATTGCATACGTTGTGCTGGTCGAGTCCGGCGGAGAAAGAAGTTGGAAATGCCGCGCCCATGTGCTCACGAAATTTCTTAACCAGGTTCAGCGTGACCACGTGCAGCGGCGGGCCCGACATGTACATCACTTCATCGCTGAACATTTTGCGGTGGTTCTTCACTACCAGCGTGTTGCTGAATTTGACCGCCAGGCGCTTGCCGCGCGAACGAGCCACCTCGGCAAGGCGTGGCAGCATGGTGAGCGCATCGGAAAATTGCAAGTCGTGCTCGAACGCGTCCGCCGCCACCTGGATATCGTTGTAGCCGAGCACGTCGTGGAGCAGGTGTCGTACCTGTTCGAAGCCGAGCAACGTCGGGTTCAGCTTAACGCAGACGTGCACGTCCATTTCGGTCAGCAGGAAGGTGACAATACCCTCGATCTCGTGTGCCGGGCAGCCGTGAAAGGTGGAGAGCGTGATGGTGTCACTTACGCGGGCAGGGAAGGGGAGATCGCGGTATTGCTTCCAAGGCCCGGTCAACGTTGCGCGCAGTTCGTCGATGATCGCGCGCGCGTCCTTCATGCTCTCGATCCACTGGCGCACGCGCGGCGACCGGATGCCCTCCAGGCTATATCCGACGCTCATGTCGTAGATGGTGTCGGTGAATGGCCCGGTGAATTCGTCCCCCAGGAGCCGCGAGGCCTTGAGGATCTCGATGAACATCATCGCGCCGACGTACTCACGTAGCGACTGTTCCAGCTTCAGCTCCTGCGACCACTCGACGTTGTAACCGACGTTGGTGGCGTCGATGCAGGGACGCGGGATCTTGAGTTCGTCGAGAATCTGAACCGTCTTCAACTCGATGATGCGCGAGCCCGCGAGCCAGGAGAGAACAATGTTCTGGACGAGTTGGTCGTGCGGCCCGGCGGCTGGTCCTACGGGATTCGCGGCACGCTGCCCGTGAAAGTTGACGGACATATCCAGCCCGCTCAGGCCGCGAAAGAATTTCGTTTTCGGCAGGTCGAAGATTTTCCCCTCCCGCTCGTACTCCAGGAAAGCGCGCGTCAACTGCAGCGGCAGCGGGATGGGAATTAGTTCAGACATTCCGTGCGTGGTCCTGAAAGAATGAAGAATTAAGAATGCAGAATGAAGACTGAAAAAGAAAAGCCCATTGACTCTGGTTGCACATTCTTCATTCTGAATTCTTCAGTCTTTAATTGTTAAGCTCCCGCTTTTGCGGTGTGCTCGCTTTCCAGCGTATGCGCGAATACCAGCGGAAACGCCGCGTAGAACTGTGCCGCCTGCACCAGGTGGTCGATGGATACACGTTCGGTCACCGCGTGCGCATCCACTTCGTTGCCCGGCCCGAAGCCGACTGTCGGCACGCCGCACATGCCCATGGAGCCCACACCGTTGGTGCTGAAAACCCACTTGTCGACGACCGGCGCCCGGTTGTTCAGCGCCTGGTAGGTCTCGACCGCCGATTCCACCAGAGGGTGATCTTCCTCGACCACCCAGGTCGGGTAGTATTTTTCCATGGGGTAGACCAACCCGGTATAGCTCGGCACTTCGTACTTCAGAATTTCGATCTCCGCATCCCGCGCGCCGGACAAAGCGCGCACTTCCGCAACCGCGCTCTCCTTGGTGTCGCCGGTGGTGAGCCGGCGATCGAGATGGATTGAGCAAGCTCCCGGCACGGCGCAAAGCGAAGGCGACAGCGACCGGATCTGCGTCACCGTGATCGTTCCTTTGCCGAGAAACTTATCGTCGCGCAAACGCGTGTTGAGCTGCTCGATTTCCCGGAGGAGCGTGGTCATCTTGTAAATCGGGTTATCGCCGCGCTCGGGTGCGCTGGCATGGCAGGAGCGGCCGCGGATGTGGACTTCGATCTCCATGCGCCCGCGCTGCCCGCGGTAAATCTGCAGGTTCGTCGGCTCGGTGATGAGCACGCCGTCGGGCTTGATGCCGTCCTCGCGCAGGATGTAGAGCCACGCCAGTCCGTCGCAGTCCTCCTCTTGCACGCTGCCCACGCACCACAGCGTGTAGTCGCCGGCGAGGCCGAGTTCCTTGATCAGCTTGGCGCCGTACACCATGCTCGCCATGCCGCAGCGCTGGTCGCAGGCGCCGCGTCCGTAGACATAGCCGTCCTCGACCTTGCCCTTGTACGGGTCCCAGTTCCATTCCTTGATGTCCCCGACGCCGACCGTGTCGGTGTGCGAGTCCATCATGATGACGCGCTTGCCCGAGCCGATCCGGCCGAGAATGTTGCCCATCTTGTCGATGCGGATTTCGTCGAAGCCGACCTTTTCCATTTCCTGCTTGATACGCTGGATCACCGGCCCTTCCTGCGAGCTTTCCGCGGGGATGGCGATGAGGTCACGCAGGAAGCGGACCATGTCCTGCTCGTGCTTCTTGGCGCCGCCGGCAAGGGCGGCGCGCTGATGGCGGATGGTTTCCAGTGAGTTCATGAACCTTTTGCTCGTACTCGTCTTCTGCTAATCCGACGCGGCGGCTTTGCCGGTGCCGCGAACCGAAGTGGGTTTCTGTTTTTCCTGCTCGTGCAGCGCCTTCAACACCCGCTCGGGAGTAATGGGCAGCTGCCGGAAGCGAATTCCGATAGCGTGGTAGATGGCGTTCGCGATGGCCGGCGCGGGCCCGTTGATCGGAACCTCCGCGATCGACTTCGCTCCGTACGGTCCCAATGGCTCCTCGGTCTCGACCAGGATGGTCGTGAGCTTCGGCATGTCTTTTGCCGAAAAAACTTTGTAGTCGAGGAAGTTGGGGTTGAGCATGCGCCCGCTTTCGTCGAGCAGCATTTCCTCCGTAAGCGCGTAACCCAGGCCTTGCGCAGCCGCGCCCTCCGACTGTCCCTCCGCCGCCATCGGGTTGATGGCGACGCCGCAGTCCACGGCGGTTACCAACTCGGTCACGCGCACTTTCCCGGTCTCGGTATCGACTTCCACTTCGGCAAAGGTTACGCAGAACGGCGGCGGGCTGTCCGTGTTCCAGTGCGAAGCGCCCTCCATGATTTGCACTTTGTCCTTGTACATGGCGTGGCGCGCGATGTCCGCCATGCTTACCGACTTGCGGCATTCGCACACGGTGAACGCCTCGTTATTGCCGAGCTGTACTTTATCGGGCGCGACTTCCAGCATGCGAGCCGCGACGTCAATAATCTGCGCGCGCACCTTCTCCGCCGCCTTCTTGGCCGCCCCGCCCGAAATGATGGTCGTGCTCGAAGCGTACGCGCCCACGTCGAACGGCGTGAAATCCGTGTCGCCGGAATACACGATCATCTTGTCCAGGGTAACGCCCAGAGTTTCGGCGGCAATCTGCGCGATGACGGTATCGGCGCCGGTGCCCAGGTCCGCGGCTCCGACCTGCAGGTTGAAGGAACCGTCTTCGTTCATCTTCAGCAGTGCGGCGCCCCAATCGACGCCCGCGATAGCGCTGCCCTGGATGGAGCAGGCGACGCCCACGCCGCGTCGCAAGTGGGTCGATTTGTCGGGCAGCGACTTCCGCTTGCGCTCCCAATCGATCGCTTTCGCGCCGCGTTCCAGGCACCCGGGCATGCCGCAACTGCGGATGTGGCGCGGCAATCCCTTGCGCCCTTCGCCCAGTTGCGCGGAAAGCTCGTCAATGTCACCCTGGCGGATCAAGTTCTTGCGCCGCAGTTCGATCGGGTCCATGCGCAGCTCGTGCGCGATCTCATCAATCACGCTTTCCTGCGCGAAAAATCCCTGCGGGCATCCATACCCGCGGAACGCGCCCGCCACCGGGCAATTGGTGTACACCACCGTGCAATCGAACTTCATGTTGGGCGCGCGATACAGCGGCAGCACCTTGCTTCCGGTGTTGCCCTGCACGGTGGCCGCATGGCTGCCGTACGCGCCGGTGGTGGCCAGCACCGACATCTGGTTGGCCACGATGGTGCCATCACGCTTGGCGCCAATCTTCACCTTCAGGATCTGGGGATGGCGGCTGCGCGCCATGTAGAACTCTTCTTGGCGCGTGTACTCGATCTTGACCGGCCTGCGCGCCGCCAGCGCCAGCGCGCCCGTGATGTCTTCCAGCAGCATCTCCTGCTTGCCGCCGAAGCCGCCGCCAATGCGCGGCTTGATCATGCGCACTTTCTGTACCGGCAATTGCAGGATCATCGCCACTTGCCGCCGCGAATGGAATGGCACCTGCGTGCTGGTGCGGATGGTGAGCCGCCCGTCCTCATCCAACCAGGCGATGGAAATGTGCGGCTCCATCATGGCGTGGTGCTGGCGATGGGTGCGGAACTCGCGCTCGACAACGATATCGGCCTCGCGGAATGCAGTTTCCACGTCCCCGATTTCCTTCTTGATGAACGCGGCAATGTTGCGCTTGGCGTCGTGAATGCCGGTGGAATCGCGTTCGTCGTGAATGGTGGGCGCGCCCGGCTTTGTTGCCTGTTCCATGTCAAGGATGGCGGGCAGGACCTCGTATTCCACTTTGATCAGCCGCAGCGCTTCTTCGGCGATCTCGCGCGTCTCCGCCGCTACCGCTGCGACGCGGTCTCCCACGAAACGCATTTTCGAATCGAGCAGGTAGGTGTCGTAAGGCGACGGTTCCGGCCAACTCTGTCCGGCAGTGGTATGCGGCACCCGCGGAACATCCTTATACGTGAGGACGGCGTGCACGCCCGGCAGCGCGCGCGCCTTGCTGACGTCGATCTTCTTGATCCGCGCGTGCGCGTGCGGGCTGGGCAGTATTTTGCCGATCAGCAGGCCCGGCACGTGCACGTCGTCGGTAAAGCACGGCCGGCCCATCACCAGCTTCACGCCATCGGTCTTGTGCAGCGAGTGACCGACCACCAGGTGCCGTGAGGCGGCAGGCTGTTCCTCGCAGTACCGCGGCCCGTTCTGCGAAACGGCGAGCACGGCTTCCACCGGCTTCTTGAATCCGGTGCAGCGGCAGAAATTTCCCGCCAGCATGTCGCGCACTTCTTCTTCGGTCGCGCGCGGGCGCTCCTTGAGCAGCGCCCTGGTGTTCAGGATCATGCCCGGCGTGCAGAAGCCGCACTGCGCCGCGCCGTGATCGAGAAATGCCTGCTGCACGGGGTCGAGCTTGTCGCCCTGCGCGACCGCTTCCACCGTCGTGATTTCGCCCCCATTCGCCTGGGCCGCGAATATCACGCACGAGTTCACCGGCTTCTCATTCAGCAGCACCGTGCAGCAGCCGCACTCGCCGGTCTCGCAACCCCGTTTTACGCCGAAATAGCCTTCGCGGCGAAGCACGTCGAGCAGGAGATCGCCGGGCGCAATGGTCCACTGGTGCGGCTCGTCGTTAATACGGACCTGGATATTCATCGAGTTCTTGCCGTGACCGTTGCGACTCATAGCGTGCACCCTGCCAGTTGGGCAGATTCCCGCAGCGCCCTTCGCGCCAGCACCTGGCTGATCTCACGCCGGTATTCCGCTGACGCGCGCTGGTCGCTGATGGGCTGTACCTCGGACGCTACCGATTCGGCGGCGCGTTCGATCAATTCGGCGGTAATTGCTTGCCCGACCAGCAGGCCCTCCGCCTTCAAGGCGCGCATCGGGGTCGGCGCCACGGCGCCCAAGGCAAGTCGGGCCCACGCCGCCTTGCCCTCGCGCGTAACGCCCAGCCCTCCGGCACAGTTGACTACCGAGATATCGGTTTCGGTACGCCCGAATTTCTGAAACGACCATCCGCCACGGCGCTTGCTCCTGGGGACGAAAATCTGCACCAGCAGCCCGCCCTGAACCCGTTGCTTCTGTGGCAGCGCGAAAAATTCCTGCAGGGTCAGCCGCCTCCGGCCCTTCTGATTCTGCAAGATGACTGACGCGTCCATCGCCAACAGGGGCGTGGCGGTGTCCGCGGCCGGAGATCCGTTCGCCAGGTTTCCGCCGATGGTCGCGAGGTTGCGAATCTGGATGGACCCGCAGGTGGCCGCCGCGCGCGCGAGAATGCCGCCCGCCAGCCCGCGTACGATCGGCGAATTTTCCACTTCCGCCATGGTGCACGCCGCGCCAATGTCGCAGCCGTTCCCATCGCGCCGGATGTAGTCGAGGCCGAGATGCTTCACGTCGACCAGGAAGCGAATGGAACGGTCGCGCAATAGGGCCAAGTCCGTGCCGCCGGCAACCACGCGTCCGCGTCCTCCGTGCAGCAGGCGCACCGCCTCCCGCACACTGGTCGGTTGGTAAAAAGCTTGAATGTGGTCGAACACTGGCATTCTCCAGTCTCCGCGCGAGGGGGAACACGGGTGAGAACGGCAAAAATGGCGAGCTAAGGCAAACGCGAAATATATCAGAGCAGCGGGGGGTGGCCAACGATTTTCGCCGCAATACGCCGGTGACGTGCCACGAGAGGAACCAGCGAAATCCCCTGCAGGTCGCCGTTTTCCACCACCACACGTCCCTCGATGACTAAGGCGCTCACCCGGGTCGGCGCGCAGAGCAACAGCGCCGAGAGCGCGTCCTCCGCCCCGCTATAGCCGACGTCCCGCAAATCGAAGACGGCGAGGTCGGCGCGCTTGCCCACCGCGATGCTGCCGATATCGTCCCGCCCGAGGCAGCGCGCTCCCTCCATCGTGGCCATGCGCAGAGCCTGCTCCACGGTGATGGCGGAAGCGCCGCGCGCCAACCGGTTCAGCAGCAACGCCTGCCGCGCCTCGGCCAGCATATTGGAGCTGTCGTTCGATGCGCTACCGTCAACGCCCAGCCCGACCGGCGAACCGGAGCGCTGCAGCTTCCCGACCGGGCAGATCCCCGACGCCAGCCGCATGTTCGATGTCGGACAGTGCGCCACCCCGATCCCGGCGCGGCCCAACTGCCGGCATTCGGCGCTGTTGAAATAAATCCCGTGCGCGACCCAGGTATCCTGGTGCAGCCAGCCGCAATCGCGGAAGAATTCGAGCGGGCGCCGGCGAAAGCGTTTGAGGCAGTATTCTTCCTCGTCGCGCGTTTCCGCCAGGTGCGTGTGCATGCGGACGCCGTGACGCCGTGCCAGCGCGGCGGTCTGGCGCATCAGTTCCGCATCCACCGTGAAGGGCGAGCACGGCGCCAGCGCAATGCGCAGCATCGAGCCGGGGCTTGTGTCGTGGTACTTGCGGATCACTCGCTCGGAATCCTCCAGGATTTCATCGGTTGTTTGCACCACCGAGTCCGGGGGCAATCCGCCGAGGCTGACGCCCACGTTCATGCTGCCGCGCGTCGGATGAAATCGCATTCCCAGCCGCCGCGCCGCCTCAATCTCGGCATCGATCAGCTTCTTCTGGCCGCGGGGAAACAGATAGTGATGGTCTGTCGTGGTCGTGCAGCCGCTGAGCATCAGCTCTGCCATTCCGACCAGCGCGGCCGTATGTACGGCTTCCTCATCGATGCGCGCCCACCGCGGATACAGCGTGGTCAGCCAGTCGAACAGTTCGGCATTCGCTGCGGCGGTGCAGGCGCGGGTCAGTGTCTGGAACAAATGGTGGTGGGTATTGATCAGCCCCGGGACTACTACCGCGTAAGGCGCACGAATCGTTTTTGCCGCGCGGAGTCCCGTCGGAAGCCGCGTGCCCACTTTCTTGATCTCACCAGCCTCGGCGTAGACGAAGGCGCCGTGCAGAAGGGCCGGTGTGGCACGGGTCTGTGACCCGTGTTCTGCCATCGTGACCAGGGTGTGGATGTCGCGAATCAGCAGCGAATTGGCCTTCGCTTTCGGGCTCATGAAGTGGCAACGGAGTGGGCGGCGGGAATCAGGCCCTGTCGCGCGAGAATGTCTTCCAGGCCGCGCCCGTCCGGGGGAACTTCGAAGGGCTGCTTCACCGCCTGTTGGGCGGCCCGGACATCTTTCAGACCACTGCCGGTCACCACTGCCAGAGCCCGGCAGGAGCGCGGTACCATGCCTTCGCGGAGCGCGCGCTTCAGCCCGGCGATGGCGGTCGCGGCAGCAGGTTCGGCGAAAACGCCGGTCAGGCGCCCGGTATAGTTCATGGCTTCCAGGATTTCGTCGTCCTCGACGTTGATCATAGTGCCGCCGGATTCCTCGATCGCCATTACAGCTTTCTTCCAGTTCCGCGGCACGCCGACCGCGATGCTGTCGGCAATCGTCTTCGGCTCGATTGGCTTGATCGCCCCGTGACTGCGGAAAGCTTCCGTCACCGGCGCCGCGCCCGCAGCCTGTACGCCCAGCATGCGCGGTGTGCGCGAGATCAGGCCGAGGCTCTTGAATTCGCGAAATGCCTTCCACGCGCCGGCAATGGTGCAGCCATCGCCCACCGACATGGCCAGCCACTCCGGCGGAGTCCAGCCCAGCTGTTCCGCGATTTCCAGTCCGACGGTTTTCTTGCCCTCGACCAGGTAGGGATTGATCGCGCAGTTGCGGTTGTACCAATCCCAGCGCTCACAAGATTGCTGGCACAGATCATAGGCTTGCTCGTAGCTGCCGCCGACGCGCAGCACCGTCGCGCCGAAGATCAGCAACTGCGTTACCTTGGGCTCGGGTGCGCGTTGCGGCACGAAGATGGCGCTGCGCAATCCCATGCTTGCCGCCATGCCCGCCAGCGACGAAGCGGCATTTCCCGTGCTTGCGCAGGCAATGATCTTGCGACGCTTCTCTACCGCCTTCACCACGCCCAGCGAACTGGCGCGGTCTTTCAAAGATCCGGTGGGATTGCGGCCGTCGTCCTTGATCAGCAGTTCGCGGACGCCAATATGCTTCGCCAGGCGCTCGGCAGCGACGATGGGCGTCCATCCCACGGCCAGGGCGGGAAGCGCAGCACCGTTGCCGATGGGCAGCAGTTCGCGGTAGCGCCAGTGAGTGAAATCCGCGCGCGCGGCCAGCTTGCGACGGGTCAGGACTTTTCGGATGGCAGGGTAGTCGTACTGAACGTCAAGAATTCCGGTGATTCCGCAGTGCGGACAGGTGTACCCGACGCGGGTGGAAAATTGCGAGCCGCAGAAGACGCAGCGCAGTCCGGTGACAAAGTTCGCCATGGCCGAGGAGGTGATGCGCTGCAACTATATCGGATTTCCGGGCGATGCGTAGCGGCGCGCTCGTCTTCAGCGCGATCCACCTGCCGGGATGCACGGGTCGAAGACGCGTGCCACACTGGCGATTTCAGTGGCTCGCCGCACCCGCTTGCGCCGCCGTCGCCACGGCCGGCGTGAGTCGCCCCATGGCGTGCACCGTGATTTCTACTTTATTGCTCACCCGCAAAAACAGCGTGCTTGGATTCTTCATTCCCCACTGTTCATAGGGCACCAGGAATCGCAGGTCGGCCGACACCTGATCTCCATTGATCTGCACCGGCCCGCTAGCGGTCATGGCGTGCGTCTGACCATGCATGGTCATCAATCCGTCAATTTCCATCTGCGACGTTCCCGCCGGCTGCAGCTTGCCAACTACTCTCTGCGCCTCAAAGGTGATGTCGGGATATTTCGCGCTCTCCAGCACCTGCTGGTGCATTTTGCGGTCGCGGCCCTTGCTGCCGCTTTCGCCCGTCGTTGCGTCCACGATTAACTGCCCGGACGCGGTGCCGTTCCGGCCGTCAAAGCGCAGCGTTCCGTTCTTCAAGTGAAAATCGCCGTGGACCGTGTGCAGCACATCGCCGAGAACGAAATCCACGCGCGTGGTGGCAGGATCAAGTTCGACAGCCAATTCCTGCGCCCGGGCCGTCGCCGCGAAACAAATCGCGATCCCCGCCGCGGCAAACAATAATTTCAGGCTGCGTAACATAGTTCTCGCTCCGGCCGATTAAGCCGTCAACATTCCCCAACTCAAGTCCAGAAGTCCCGGAATCGCGAATTTCAGCAATGGCAGTTCGCCCACGTTAACCGCGAGCATGCGCTGGAATAATCCGGGTTTCGCGGCCAGCGCCCGCAGCGCGTGCCGCCTGATCCAAGCGCTCTTATCCATCAGCAGCATGCTGCGTCCCATGAGGTGCGGCAATCTGCGGATGTCGTCATGGGCCGCCTGATACCGGGAGATATCTTCGCCGGCAACGGCGCGCGCCAAAGCGAGCGCCTGGCGGAACGACATCGCCAACCCCTCGCCGGTGATGGCATCGGTGGACCCCGATGCTTCTCCCACCAGCGCAAACCGGCCCCGCGCAACCGACTTCAGCTTGCGTGTGACTGTCACCGCGCCTTTTGCGTCGATGGCGGCGGGCGCCGTTCCAAGTCGAGCACGCAGTTGGGGGAATTCCTCCAGTGCGGATTGAAACAAGCTGGGCCGCCGCGCGACCATCGCTACGCAAACCTCGCGCGCGGCTACCGGTGTGACGTACGCCTGGCTGTGCTCGCCCCAGTAGATCTCGACGTACTTGCTCCACGGTTCGAGCGCGAAATGCTGCCGCATTCCGATGCGCCGGTCGAACTCGCGCGACGCCGTCAATCCCGCCCATCGGCGGACCTGCGAATTCTCGCCATCCGCGCCGACGATCCAACGGGACGCGATCCTTCGGCCGTCCACCAGCACGGCCCCGTCCCGCACGGCGGACACGCGCGCGCCCCACAGCATCGTGACGCCCGCATCACGTGCGCGATCCACCAGCGCCTGGTGCAGCAGCGTGCGGCGGATTCCGATGCCGCTCCCGCGAGGGAACTCGGCTTCCACCGAGCCTGCCTCACCGATGAAGCGAACGCCGCAAAATTCGGCGGTATCCATGCCATCGAGCTGAATCCCAAGCTCGCACAATTCGGCGAGCGAGTCCGGCATCAGGCCTTCACCGCAGGCCTTGTCGATTGGCGGATGAAAAACGTCGGCCACCGTGACGGACAATCCCTGGCGCCGCATGGCGATGGCGGAAGCCAGTCCGGCAGGACCTCCGCCGACCACAAATACATCCGTTTTCTGCGAGACGTCCGGGATCCTCACCACTTCAGCAGCACCACCTCGGAGCAGAATCCGGGACCCATCGCCGCCAGCACGCTGTAGGCACCGCGAGCGCCGCGACGTCGTGCAAGAAAATCCTGGAGCACGCATAACACGGACGCAGAAGACAAATTTCCCACCCGCCGCAAGCAATCCCACGACGCATCCAGCGCGCCCTCCGGCAATTCTAAGGTCTGCTGTACCGCCTCCAGCACCTTCGGACCGCCGGTGTGAATGATCCAGCTGGAGATATCTTTTCTAGCAAGGCCGTGCTCGGACAAGAACGAATCGACGTCTTCCCGCAGGTGCTGCTTTATGACCAACGGAACGTCGGGCGAGAGAACGATCCTGAATCCGGTCTCGGAAATGTCCCACCCCATCACTTCCTCAGTGTCGGGGTAGAACACCGATCGCGTGTCGATAATTTGCGGTCCGGCGAATGGTGTGTCGGCTCCGGCGACCACCACCGCGGCGGCGCCGTCGCCGAAAAGCCCGGTCGACAACAGGTTCGCTGCCGAGATGTCGTCGCGACGCCAGGTCAGCGAGCACAACTCCACGCATAGCACCACCGCAACCTGCCTGGGGAAGGCACGTACGTAATCAGCGGCACGCGCAATTCCAGCCGCGCCCGCCACGCATCCCAGACCAAAGATCGGTACGCGCTTCAGGTTCGGCGACAGCCCCATCCGGTTGATCAGCTTGGCATCGAGTGAGGGACTTGCAATGCCGGTCACCGACGCGACATAGAGCGCATGGATGTCTGCCGGGGCGATTCCCAGCGGCGTGATGGCACGGCAGATGGCCTGGTTTCCAAGCTCTTCCGCCTTCTCGATCCACAGCGAATTCGCTTTTCCCCAGGTATCCACGCCGACATAGGCTTCGGTGGGCAACACCAGATGACGCCGCTCCACCCCGGAGCGCGCGTGCAGTCGCTCCAGCAACTCGGGACGCTGCAACCGCTCCCCCCAAAAGTCCTTGAGGGCGGAGACAATCGCCTGTTGATCGTAGACATGTTGCGGAAAAGCGCTACCGGCGCCGGCTATTCTCATCTCATGTCACTGCGCGGAAAACACCCACACCCTCGTGGAGCTGCCTGATTACTTAAACGGGAGCTCTGACCAAAAGTTGCCGCTTACCTTAAGTAAGAGACGCTTAGTCCCTCGCTGCGGTTACACGCTATTGCAGCTTTGCCAGTTCGCTGCGATAGAGGCGATTCTGCGGGAAATTGTCGGCAAGGTTCTGCAGCAGGGTCCGTGCCCGAACCTGGTCGTGGTCTCGGAGCGCCGCCACCGCCAGCAGCAGCCGCGCATAGGGGAGCAGGTAGTGTCCCTTCTCGGCGGTGACGCGCAATTTCTGGATGCCAATCGCCTTGTCCGTCTGCGCCCCGGTAATTCGCAGCATCCATCGCACCGGCGCCGGTTTCAGGCTGAGCAGGTAATTTTCTACCCCCACCGCCAGGTAGGCGTCATAGCAATTCGGATTTGACGCCAGCAATCGCTCCGCGAGCGCGCGGCCTTCCTTGACCAGTTTGAGTGCCTGCATATCGCGCTTCTCGATCAACGCCAGGTAATCACCTTCCAAACCGTCGGCCAGCACGTGCGAGAACAGCGCGTTCTCCTCGCTGCCATTCCGCGCCAGGGCCTTCTGCGCGAGCTGTCGAGCTTTTGCCAATTGCGCTTCGAACGCCAGTTTTGTCTGCGGATCCGGCTGCGGCCGCGAGCGGCTTTCGAACCTCTGGTCATTGACGAACAGTTCGCTCTCCAGGATATGCAGACGATCGAACTCGGCGAACAGATACGCCGCTGCGTCCGATGCCGGACCCAGCGGGTCCTCCGGATGTTCCTGCTGCCACTGCTGGAATTGGCGGTGCGCTTCGCCGAATTGCAGGTTGTACATGTCACGATAGCCGGCTTCCAGCACCGTCGACGCCTGCACGTCGGCGGCGAACAGCGGCGCCGTGGCGGAAACGATGACCAATGCAACCGCCGCGAATTTGCACAATCGAGTCATCATCTACAGGTTCACTGCCCTTCTTGCGAGTTGGAGCGCATCCGACCAGAACGTCCGCGACGAATGCACGACTTCAACGACCTCGCGCACTCCAGCGACGAATTCATCCACTTGTCCCTCATCCACAACCAGCGGCGGCGCCACCTTCAGCACCAGGAAATTGTTTCCGCAGATCTGGGTCAGCAGGTTCTTGTCGCTAAACAAGCGCATCACCATCATCTGCCCGAACATGCCCGGATGAATTTTCCGGAAAGCTTCCCACGCCATGCGCAGCCACAGTTGCCGGGGTACACAGAATTCGATGCCGCTCATCAGGCCCGCGCCGCGAACTTCCTTCACCATTTCGTACCCGGCCAGTGACGCGCGCAGCTTGTCCCTGACGTACTTCCCCAGCCTCTCCGCCCGCTCCGCCAAGCCTTCGACGGCCAGCACCTCCAGCGTGGCCAGGCCCGCCCGCATCGCCAGCGCATTTTCGCTGTAAGTGGAGGTGTGCACGATGGCGCGCTTCATGGAGCCATACACTGAACGATATACGTTCTCCGACATCAGCAGCGCGCCGCTTGGCACCAGCCCACCGCTCAACGCTTTCGCCAGCACCACCATGTCAGGTTCGACGCCGTAACGGTGCGCAGCGAGAAAGCTTCCCGTGCGGCACAGTCCGGTTTGCACTTCGTCGAGCACGAACAGCGTGCCGTATTTCCGGCACAGGGCTTGCGCGCCAGCGAGGTAATCGGCCGCGGGAAGACGAATCCCGCCCTCCCCCTGGATCGGCTCCAGTACCAGTGCGGCAAAATTCCGCGCGCGTAGTTTCTCCTCCAGCGCTGCCAGGTTTCCGAACTCGACAAGTTCCGTGTCCGGCAGCAGCGGTCCGAAGCCGTCGCGCCAGAAACCGGCGTCCATCAGCGAAAGCGCGCCGCAGGTCAGGCCGTGAAACCCGCCATGCGCCGCGAGCATTCCGGTGCGCCCGGTGTGCGCGCGGGCAAACTTAATCGCCGCCTCCACGCCCTCGCTGCCGGAGCTGCAGAAGAACACTTTCGAAACCCGCCCGCCGGCAAGAGCACACAACTTCTCCGCCAATTCTCCCGCCAGTTCCGACACGTGACTTTGCAGCATGGCCGGCCCCGATCGCGCCAGTTCGTCGGTGAGCGCGGCGATCACGTGAGGGTGATTGTGCCCCGTGTTGTGAACGCAATAGCCGGAAAGGAAGTCCAGGATCCTGCGCCCGTCCGCGGTATACAGTTCGGCGCCCAAGCATCGCTGGTAACGAACATTCATCCGCAGCAGGTCGAGCAGCTTCAACCACTGGGGATTGACATGGCGGCTGTAGCCATGCTGTTTTGCGACACTGGCCTCAAACGCCGGAAGCGCCGACGCCACCTCGGCGGTCACTTCTTTGATTGTCATGAACCCCACTGTGAGAAGACGATTGAAGATAACAACCCGGCCTGGTGGGAAGAGTTGCGAAAGCCGCGTCCGGGTTAAGGCGGTGGCCGTAGGTCGAAGCCCGCCGGCCCGGAAGAGTGGCAACAGAAGAGCTCAGAATTGCTTCACCGCCACCCCAGCCATTACTCGGGTTGAGTCGGATTCCAGGAACAGCGCCGTCTTGCTGTCGACGACATAAAGGTTGAAGGTACCAAACGGCGCACCGTTGACTGCGAGCGGTAACGATCCGCGTCCGTTGGTTCCCACCGTGTAACCGGGGGATGAAGTCGAAGCCGGAGCTGAGAGCGTAAGCACGCCGTTGTCGCTGATATCGACGGTGCCGCTCAACGTGCTTCCGCCGTTGGGAATGATCTGCCCGACCAGTCCTTCCTCGCCTGGGTTGACGACAAAATCCATGCCGCCCATGCGCAACGCGTAGTTGCCCAAAAAAGATCCGGCGGCAAACGAGCCGCTTTGCGCCAGCGCGTGCGCGGCAACCACGTTTGTGGTGTCGATTTCTACCATGCTCACGCCGCCATTCATCTCCGGATAAAGAGCGTATTGCAGCGTCGATCCGCCGACGCTCATGCTCATCGCCGCCCTTCCCGTGGTCGTGTCTGTCACGTTGTACGTCCCGGAAACAACAGCCAGCCCGTTTTGCGGGTTGCCGTTCTTGTTCGTGTCAATGGTCCCACTGGTCACGTTGCCCGCGCCGTCGAGCGTGATCACTCCGCCCTCGCCGAAAACCCCGGTGCTGGTGGATCCCAGCGTCGCGAACGCAAGACTCCCGTGCAAGCTCGCATTCGCGAATGGTCCGGCTGGTTGCTTAATGGCGTCGCCGACGAGTTGCGCACCTGTGCTGGTCCCCAGCAGCCTGACGCGGTTGGCATCCACGATGTAATAGGCGTACGGGGTGCCGTTCAGGCTCAGTGTGCCCCGGCCCGTGGTACCCGAGGGTGCGCCGTAGCTCCCGGTGACAGCCCCGCCGGATGGGCTTCCGGCATCGTTGATATCCTGGAACCCGCCGCTGATCACCAGGGCGCCGGTTGATGTCAGCGCGCCCGCCACAGCCAGAGAGCCAGGTTTTCCGCTCGCGTCCGATCCGGAAAGGTTGAACGCGTAATTCCCGCTGAAGCCGGCGGCAGTGAATTGCGTTGTGTCCTGCAGTTCCAGCACGCCGCTGGCGCTGGCAACGCCGGAATCGAAGCGGATGACGAACACCCGCGAGTGGTTCACTACCACGAACTGCCAGTTCACCGTCCCAGCCGATGTCTGCAGCGTAGCGTTGCCGCGGCCGTCGGTGCTGATGTGATAGGTACCGGAATTGATGGTGACGTTGGTCGCGCCGCCGCTGTTCACATCTTCGGTCCCCGCAGTGACGTTTCCGTTTCCGTCGAAGTTGATGCTGCCCGCCGCTACAAGCGACGCTGCCCCGCTCTGCCCGCGCATGATGAATGCGTAGTGTCCCGTCAATGTACCGTTGGCGATTTGTATCGTGACCACCGCGCCCGCCGAGGGCACGCTGTTGTCTTGGGCGGAAGCAATGACGTTGACGTTCCCGCCGGTTGGCGGCGACAGCGGCGCCGTATATACGCCGCTCGCACTGATCGATCCGCAACCGCCGGTTTGCCCGCAGCTCACCGTCCAGTTCACCGCGATAGCGTTGCCGCTAACCGTGGCCGTAAATGCCTGCTGGCCGCCGGCGGCAAGCGTGACCACGTTCGGGCTGACCGACAATGTTGCCGTGGTCGCCGCGGTCGTGATGGTCACTGACGCTGTGCCGCTTTGCGTCGTGTCGGCCTGCGACACGGCCGCCACCGTCACGGTCGACGGAGTCGGCACCGCGTTCGGCGCCGTGTACAACCCGGCGCTGGAGATGAAGCCGACGGTCTGATTGCCGCCCGCGATCCCGTTGACCGTCCAGTTGACGGCGGTGTTCGTGCTGTTGGTCACGGTGGCGGTAAATTGCTGCGTCTGGTTGAGATTCACCGACGCCGACGTCGGCGAAAGGGTGACGGTGACCGTAGTCGTGGTCGACTTTTTCCCACCGCAACCTGCCAGCATTGCCAACGCCACCACCGCCACCATGACCCGTTTCATATCACTCCTGACTGGAACTGGTTTTCGACCCGTGCTTATCAAAACGCGCGACTCTACCCGCGCGGTCCAAGCCCCTCCAGCGGCTTTCCGGGAAGCCGGTCAGCTGCCTTATCCTGATTCTGAAAAATCCACTTGCGAACGGCGACGGAGATATCAAAAACTTGATTGCCTTGATAACCTCGGTTGAGAGTCAAGCAACTCCTCCCAACGCGTAAAACCCACGATTGAAATCTGAATTGCCGGAACTGGCATTATCTGCGCCGAGCGCGGTTTTGTTCAAGCTGCACCTGCAGCCGTGCAGCATGAACCCCGGTCGTGGTGCGTCGACTCGCGACTCGGTTCGGAAAATTTTCCTCTGCTCCTCGCGCATCCAACTCGAGTATGTCCCACCGCCCCGGTGAGGAATGGGTTCCGAGGAATGGACCCCGACGCAAAGAACCTCGCGCTTCCCGACCTGCGCCCTCAGCACCCCTCCTCCGGCCATCCCATGCATGCCGGCGGAGAAGTGGCGGTGACCG